>NZ_JBFUAY010000438.1:0-2053 GCF_056406015.1 Rhizobium sp. P1_E1
AAATTGATGTTCATCGGCTGGAACGATCGTTTGCCCGGCTCCTCGTCGGTGACGATGTGCCCACCGGTGATGTGGCCGAGCAGCGCGCCGAGCGCCGTCGTCGCCGGCGGTAGCGAGATCGCCTCGCCCTTGCGTTCGGCGGCGGCGAAACGCCCGGCCATCAGCCCGACGCTGGCGCTTTCCACATAACCCTCACAGCCGGTGATCTGGCCGGCAAAACGCAGGCCGGGCCGCGATTTTAGCGTCAGTGACCGGTCGAGCAGGGTTGGGGAGTTGATATAGGTATTGCGGTGCAGGCCGCCGAGACGGGCAAATTCCGCATTTTCCAGACCCGGGATCATCCGGAAAATGTCCGCCTGCGCGCCATATTTCAGCTTCGTCTGGAAGCCGACCATGTTGTAGAGCGTGCCGAGTGCATTGTCCTGCCGCAGCTGCACGACGGCATAGGCCTTGACTGTCGGGTTATGCGCGTTCGTCAGCCCCATTGGCTTCATCGGTCCGTGGCGCAGTGTCTCGCGGCCGCGTTCAGCCATCACCTCGATCGGCAGGCAGCCGTCGAAATAAGGCGTGCCCTCCCATTCCTTGAAACCGACCGTGTCGCCTGATATCAGCGCGTCGACGAAGGCATTGTACTGCGCCTCGTCCATCGGGCAGTTGATATAATCCTTGCCGGTGCCGCCAGGCCCGACCTTGTCGTAGCGCGACTGATACCAGCAGATATCCATGTCGATGCTCTCGCGGTAGACGATCGGCGCGATGGCGTCGAAGAAGGCGAGCGAATCCTCGCCGGTTTCTGCCTGGATGGCGCTCGCGAGCGACGGCGCCGTCAGCGGTCCGGTGGCAACGATGGCAAGATCCCAGTCACTGGGCGGCAGGCCGGTGATCTCTTCACGCACGACGGTGATGAGCGGGTGGTCATGGACCGCCTTGGTCACCGCCTCGGAGAAGCCGTCACGATCGACGGCGAGCGCACCGCCGGCCGGTACCTGGCACCGATCGGCAGCGGCCATGATCAGCGAGCCCGCCATGCGCATCTCTGCATGGATGACGCCAACGGCATTGCTGGTCGCATCGTCGGAACGGAAGGAATTGGAACAGACAAGTTCGGCCAGGCCGTCGGTCTTGTGCGCATCCGTGCCGCGCACCCCGCGCATTTCATGCAGGATGACCGGAACGCCGGAACTGGCGATCTGCCAGGCGGCTTCCGAACCGGCAAGCCCGCCGCCGACGACGTGGATGGGGGAATAGGAGGAGATCGTGTTCATCCTGGGCTGATATCATGTCGGCAGGAGCGATCCAACACCCGGGAATCAAAAACGGCGCCTTCGTGGCCCAGCACCTCGGAATCAAAAACGGCGCCTTCGTGGCCCAGCATCCCGGAATCAAAAACGGCGCCTTCGTGGCCCAGTACCCCGGAATCAAAAACGGCGCCTTCGCGGCGCCGTCTTGGAAGCATCGTACTCGCTATTAGCGGAACGAGCGGGATGCAATATTGCGGATGTCGTAGCGGCTGACGCCGATATCGGACAGGGTCTGGTTGGAAAGGCCGCCGAGTTCGTTGAGCGTACGACGGTAGCTGAGCCAGCTTTTTGCAATGCGGATCGGGTTCATTTTCTTCTTCCTATGTCCGCGGGACGGCGGGATCGCCTGTCTCTCTGCGGTTGATGTTTATATAGGCGATATCAGTCCGATTGTGCAGTGCAAATAAAAGGCGTCTGCCATGCAATTGTGCAATGTGATGCTCGACAATTAGGCGGTGAATATTTTTTGGGCGGGCTAATCAAGCGGAAAAACATGCAACCGCCGCGCCCACCACGTGCAGACAAAAGAAAACGCCCGCTGTGGGTACAGCGGGCGTTTCGATCGAGAGCAATCGTGCTTGGGAGGAACGGCGATCGCCTTGAATCAGCGGGAAGAAGCCTCACGGGCAACGCGATGGATGTCCGAACGGTCGATGCCGAGATCGTGCAATTCGCGGTTGGTCATGCGGCCGAGTTCCGTGACGGTCTGACGATACTTGCGCCAGTTATTGAAAGAGCGAGAGAAGTTCATG
>NZ_JBFUAY010000439.1:0-2039 GCF_056406015.1 Rhizobium sp. P1_E1
GACAGGTGGTTTCCACTGAGGTAAAAATTATGGCTGTTATCCTGACCCCAACAAAAACGGCAGCGATCAACCCTCTAAAGTTGTCTCAACCATTGGGCGCTGCCTTGGCCTTCCTGGGCGTCGATGGTGCGCTGCCAATACTCCATGGCAGCCAGGGATGTAGCAGTTTTGCACTGGTGCTGCTCGTGAGGCATTTCAAGCATATGGTCCCGCTGCAGACTACCGCAATGGACCAGATCGCGACGGTGGTGGGCGGCGCGGATTTTCTCGAGAAAGCTCTCGTCAAGCTAAAAGCTCGCACGTGGCCGCGGCTGATCGGAATCTGCACCACCGCCGTGGCAGAAACTCGCGACGAAGATATCGCAGGTGATATCATCAACGCCAAAGGAGCGCGCCCGAGAAAACTCATTGATACTGAAGTGGTCCTCGCACGCACTCCCGACTTCGCAGGGGCGATGGAGGAGGGATGGTCGAAGGCTGTTACGGCTATGATCGAGGCAATCACGCTGCCCGGGACGCAGGACCGCGACCCGGCGAAGGTTGTGATCCTGCCCGGCTCAAACATGACAGTTGCCGATGTAGAGCATCTGCGGGAAACGGTTGAGAGCTTCGGCTTAACGCCCCTCATTTTGCCTGACGTATCCGGCGGGCCTGACGAAGCTGTCCGCGATCGATGGATTCCGATCGCACGCGGTGGCGCGAAGGTGGAGCATATCCGCGACCTCGGGGCGGCAACACAATGCATCGCCGTCGGCGAACAGATGCGCCGATCGGCTGAAGCTTTGCAGGGTCTAACTGGATTGCCATACGTGATGTTCGGATCTCTCACGGGCCTGATTAACGCCGACCGTTTCGCCTGGCTCCTTGCAGCGATTTCGCACGACAACACGCCGGCGGCTGTCCGTCGTGGCCGCATGCAGTTGCAGGAGGCGATGCTCAGCGGGCATTTTCATTTCGCAGGAAAGAAGGTCGCCATCGCGTGCGAGCCCGACCAGCTCTTGCAGTTCGCCCAACTCTTTATCGGCATGGGGGCGGTCATTACAGCCGCGGTCACTACGACCGGGGACTCGAAGGCGCTGCAAATAGTACCAACCGATACGGTCAAGGTGGGTGATCTTGGTGACTTGGAACAGCTCGCCGCGGACGCTGATCTACTCGTCACGCACTCCCACGGTCGACAGGCCGCCGAACGCCTCGCAGTTCCGCTGATGCGAGTTGGTTTTCCTGTCTTCGACCGCATAGGCAGCCAGCATAAACTGAGCATCCTTTATCGAGGAACCCGCGACATAATCTTCGAAGTCGCCAACATAGTCCAAGCCACCTACGATGAGCCGCCCGCTCGCGCACCTCCCGAACTCGTATCATAAGGTGAGCATCGCGCTACCTTTCATCGGTCATGAACTCATCCTCATCTGGAGTGTCGCCGGGCCGTGATATCTTACTCGCAGCCACTTGAAACTGAAGAACTAGGAGGTCGAGCGCTGAGAAACATTACCACACCCAAACAGGTTCTTGAGGTGTTTCGCGGTCTAAAGCGTGCATCACATCGAATTCGGCAATGTATCAACTCATGTGCCCGCCGGCGCTAAACTCTAGTAAAGGAAAGATCATGGCATCCGTGAAAGTCGATATCAATAACTTCCAGTCGGAAGTTCTGGAATCCGCAGAACCCGTCGTCGTCGATTTCTGGGCCGAATGGTGCGGCCCGTGCAAGATGATCGCTCCGATCATCGAAGAAATCGCCGTCGAGATGGAAGGCAAGGTCAAGGTCGCCAAGCTGAATATCGACGAGAACCCGGAACTTGCTGCACAGTTCGGTGTGCGCTCCATTCCGACCCTAGCAATCTTCAAGGGCGGCGAAGTTGCCGATATCTCGGTCGGCGAAAAGCCGAAATCCTTTTTCGTCGACTGGATACAACGAATGGTAGCTGATTGCGGATGACGCAAAGCACAAGCGGAGCGATGGGCGGCYGCCAACCGGCGGCCGTCCAAGGTTTGTCGCAGGCTCCGACTTCTGAGCAAGTCGACCCAACATGAGC
>NZ_JBFUAY010000440.1:0-2018 GCF_056406015.1 Rhizobium sp. P1_E1
CCCTGGAATGTAGTTAGGTGCACAGTCCGGCTTCGTGTCGCGTGCGTCGAGTTCCGCAGTTCGTTCCGCGTACCGGATATTGGTCTTCGTTCAGTGCAGATATTTCAGAATGTCGCGACTGCTTCGGAAGCACATGGCGGCCAGCGTCAAGGTGACATTGGCTGTACCGATGATCGGCATACTGCCGCCACCCACGAGGTAGAGGTTTTCGTGGTCCCAGCCGCGCTGGTTCTTGTCCACGACGGAATTGGCCTTCGTCGCTCCCGTGATGTGGGTGCCAGACAAATGATTGCCGCCGCGGATGGCATAGCCTCGAGCCTCATAGGCTACGTAGCCGAAATCGCTGGGGTCGTAATGTGTATGATCCTGCGCACCCAAACGCGGAAATACGGTACCCGCAAACTGGCGGCTATAGTCCGCTCCCTTCATGGTATATTCCGGCATAGCGGGCGCGCCGTGTCGGCATTCGCTCGGACCGTTTCCAGTCCTGGACAATGATCCCCTGCTGCTGGCGACATACATGGCAAAGTTCCCTGATCTCATTTCAGCGATGGACCACGCATAAGATGCCGTCCTCGCCCGGTAGAGGATGCTTCCGGGCCTATTTAACAATGGCGACACCGACCGGCTCACAGCAGACAACGACCCAGGGGGCCGATGTATTCCGTCTTGAGGCCGTGACGTCGAACACTTCTCAGAAAATCGTTCGCGGCGATCAGGTTAAGATGAAGCTCGTCCTCGCCAGAACCCACGTTCATGGATTTCATCCAATATAACCCTTGCTGGGAAATGACCCGAAGCCGCCACTTGCCACCCTCCAGCCGACGTAGTTCGAAATCAACACGCTGATGCACCGATGCTGAGATATGGGCCGCAGTCCGGGCCGAACTTTGGGAGACATGCTTTTCGGGTTCTGAAGACATACCTATCCACCACTCAGACCAGATCAGAATTCGGAAACGGTCGGACGGCACACGGCAAGAGCCAATCGTTTCCAATGCGGAAGTCCTAGGCTTGAGATAGCCAGAACCGCCAACCCCACGCCAGATGGTGCAAGGTCAACGGCTAACGACGACAACGACGGAGGGAAGAGGGAAGGAATGATCCATGATGTCGCGATAGCAAGCACACCGGGGAAGAGGGCCGTCTGCGTCCACCAACGTTGTTCCCTCATCGTAACCTCCATTTGAAGCAACAGCAGGAGGCCAAGGCCGTTCGCCGCGTGTGATGATCACCGACAAGCTGCAGTCCTACGGCGCAGCAAAGCGAGAGATCATGCCGGGCGTCGAGCATCGCTCGCACAAGGGCCTGAACAATCGGGCGGAGAACTCTCATAAACCCGTCCGACGACGGGAGAGGATCATGAAGCGCTTCAAGTCAGCGCGACAGCTTCAGCGTTTCGTTTCCATCCACGACCCGGTCGTCAACCTCTTTAACGTTCCCCGCCACGATATTCCATCCACCCACCATCGAGAACTGCGAGCAACTGCCATGCAAGCATGGCGCCTAATCGCGCGCCTTCATGCCGAATGAACCAAAGCCTCACTCCCAGATCTTGTTTTCACAGCGTTAAGTTTACGGTGCCTCCAATCGTTTGGACCGCTTCTTGGCCCAGCTCCAACTGAGGCGAGTGTAATTGAAGACACCAATTCAGCTATAATCATTTCTGGGCGAGGTAAATGAGTAGATTTACTGTAAGCGCTCGTTTCCATGCGCATTGACGCGGCCAGTTTGACGTTGGTCGCTGTCAGACGGTCGCATCGGTTCAGGCAGCGGCGGGTTTGGTGAAGTTGAAGGGCAGCAGATCGGTGATGTCGGCATCTGCTCCGCCCTGGGGCAACTCGCCGAGAAGATGGCGCAAGTAGGCCAAGGGTTCGATGCCGCAGGCTCGGCATGTCAGCATGAGGCGTGTCTCAGTTCTTCTTCCGAGCCGTCCTGATGATGCGGCACTCTAAACTTAACGCTGTGAAAACAAGATCTGGGAGTGAGGCTTTGGTTCATTCGGCATGAAGGCGCGC
>NZ_JBFUAY010000441.1:0-1981 GCF_056406015.1 Rhizobium sp. P1_E1
TCCTTCCTCATGGCCATATTCCTCATCAAGGAAACCGTCATCGGTAGAGACGGCAGCCAACCCGCTGTTTTAGCAACGCCTTGACGCTCCGATCGGCGCTCGAAATCGGGCCAGCAACATGCGCGGTTCTTTTTGCTCGCTACTGCGTCAGAACAAAAAAGCGAATCCGGAAGAAGGGGACGCGGGAGCACGTATACTCTAGGAAAAATGTAGACATACTTTATTTTGGCGTCGTCTATTCCGGAGGGTATGATGAAGATCACAAGACGCGCTTTCACTGCGGTGGTGGCAGGTGCCATCGCGACACCTTTGATGCAGGTTCGACTGGCTGGTGCGGCTGACAAGGTCGTGCGCATCGGTTACCAGAAATATGGAACTCTGGTGCTTCTCAAGGGCAAAGGGTTGCTGGAGAAGAAACTCAAATCCATCGACTACACCGTTGAATGGACTGAATTTCCGGGCGGTCCCCAGCTCCTCGAAGCCCTGAACGCTGGTGCTGTCGATTTCGGATCGACCGGGGAAACGCCGCCGATCTTCGCCCAGGCGGCGAACGCTCCGCTTGTCTATATCGCACACGAGCCGCCCGCCCCGCGCGGTGAAGCCATACTTGTCCCGAAGGATAGTCCCATCAAGTCCGTTGCCGACCTGAAGGGCAAGATGGTCGCCTTTAACAAAGGCTCGAACGTGCACTACCTGCTCGTTAAGGCGCTCGAAGAAGCCGGTTTGACCTACGAGGACGTGGAGCCATCCTTTCTCGCCCCAGCCGATGGCCGCGCGGCTTTCGAAAAGGGCGCGGTGGATGCATGGGTCATCTGGGATCCCTTCCAGGCAGCTGCGGAAGTGGCGATCGAAGCGCGAGAGCTCAGAAACGGCGAGGGCATCGTTCCCAACCACCAGTTCTATCTCGGCACGACTTCGCTGGTTGACGGCCATGCCCAGGCGATCGATGTCTTGATCGACGCCATTTCCGAGATCGACGAATGGACCAAGTCCGACACCGCGGCTGCGGCTGCGGAGCTATCACCGTCGGTCGGCATCCCCGAACCTGTCCTCGTCAAGGCGCTCGAACGTCAGTCCTACGGGATCAAGAGTCTGGATGRCACGGTCGTCGCGCAGCAGCAGAGCATCGCCGACACCTTTTTCAAACTGAAGCTCATTCCCAAAGAGGTGACGATTGCGGACGTCGTCCGCAAGGGCAAGGCGTGATGCCCATCTTCAGGATCTGAGCACTGGCTCGAGCGAGAAAGTCTGGCCGCCTTCTCGCATGACACTCAGCCGGGACACCGGGCTCCGTGTGAAGCTGAGACGCGGTGCATTGGGAGGGGCCGCAAATCAGAACGCAACCCTCTCAGTCGTGAGTTTTGGCGCCGGCGATCCGGCGCGGTTCGATCGTCCGGTTTGCGTGGAAAACCTAATTGGCGGCAGGCGTCTTCGCGATCAAATCTCTCAGAAAGTCATTGCACCAGCGAGAGACGTCGTGTTCTAGCAGATGATCCATCATTCCCCGCCAGCGTTCGCGGCGTTCCTCGATTGACATCGTGAGTGCCTTGGCAAGGGCATTGGCGGTGCCTTCGACATCATAGGGATTAACCAGCAGTGCACCTTTCAATTCGCGAGCCGCGCCGGCAAAGCGGGAAAGAACGAGGACGCCCGGGCGATCGGGGTCTTGCGCCGCGACATATTCCTTCGCGACCAGGTTCATCCCATCGCGCAACGGCGTTACGAATCCGATTGTCGCAAGACGGTAGAGGCCAGCGAGCACATTTCTGCTGCTGGACCGATTAATGTAGCGGATCGGCACCCAATCCACGGTTCCTATCGCGCCATTTACCCGGCCCGCCTGTTCAGCCACCATTCGCTGCATCTGTTCATATTCAGGCACTTCGGATCGCGATTTGGGCGTGATCTGCAAGTATGTCACCTTGTTTTGATAGGCTGGATTGCTGGTGATGAAACGTTCGAAAGCGTCCAGACGCTGGGT
>NZ_JBFUAY010000442.1:0-1978 GCF_056406015.1 Rhizobium sp. P1_E1
GTGTAATGCAGATGATGCGGGCCGGCCCAGATGTACATGAAGATCAGCGCCCAGAAGTGGATGATCGAGAGCCGGTATGAATAGACGGGTCGGTTGGCCTGCTTCGGCACGAAGTAGTACATCATGCCCAGGAAGCCGGCGGTGAGGAAAAAGCCGACGGCGTTGTGGCCGTACCACCATTGGGTCAGTGCGTCCTGGACGCCCGAGAAGGCGGAATAGCTTTTGGAGCCAAGAAACGAGGCCGGAACCGCCAGGTTGTTGACCACGTGCAGCATCGCAATGGTGACGATGAAGCTGAGATAGAACCAGTTTGCCACGTAGATGTGCGGCTCTTTGCGCTTCAGGATCGTTCCAAGATATACTGCGAGGTAGGCGACCCAGACGATGGTCAGCCAGAGGTCGACGTACCACTCGGGTTCGGCATATTCACGGGCCTGGGTGATTCCGAGAACATATCCGGTCGCGGCCATGACGATGAAAAGCTGGTAACCCCAGAATACGAACCAGGCCAGGCTGCCGCCGAAAAGACGTGCGCGACAGGTGCGTTGCACCACGTAGAACGACGTCATGATCAGCGCGTTGCCGCCGAAGGCGAAGATGACCGCCGATGTGTGAACGGGCCGCAGCCTTCCGAAATTGAGATAAGGGGCGATGTTGAGGTCGGGATAGGCCAGTTGCAGCGCGATGACCACGCCAATGAGGAAGCCGACCACGCCCCAGAATACCGTGGCGATCAGGCCATACCGGATCACCTCGTCGAAATAGCCTGATATATCGACTTTCCGCCGTTGGCCTGCCGGCGAAAAATCAACGTTCCTGACCAGCAGGGCAACACCCGCGAGCAGGCAGAAGCAGAGAATACCCATGTGGACTGCAAAGAGGTGGTCATGTGCGAATGCAGCTCCTAGCAGCGCCAGAAACGCCGCGACCGTAATCACCATCGTTTCCGTTGTGTAATTCATGATATCGTCCTCAGTGCACAGACGACCGCATCGCGGCCGGCTTTTTGGTACTTGCGCCAGGACTGTCATGAAGACGGTGCTGGCGTCTTGATCCAAGTCAAACTAGGCCAGCGTTTTCCCACTATGTGCGGGGTTGCTTCATTCGTGAAAGGGCTTGGACGCCAGTCTGATAGCTACGCTGAAACGACAAACACTTTTCGGAGGAACTGCACGCCGCAGCCGAGCGACCCAGATGCTTTTCTCGCTTGCGCAATCTCTGCATGTCAGGGGGTGTAGGCCGGCGAGAGGACATGCGTGAAGTACGACGTCGAGCCGTCGCCAATGGAGCGATGCGCGGCCCATCTCTGACTTTGTTTAGGCGGAGAGCAGGTGGGGCGTGACCTTCAACGTCAGGGCGGTGCTGTGATCATGTTCGCCTTCAGCCGGCGAGAGATGATGGCCGGTCTGGTGAAGACACGCGGCCGCGGAAAACCCGCATCGGCTCTGTGGCTGCAGCTTATTTGTGAGGCGAATAGGGTCCTCGTCGACGGCTGTGCGGAGCCGTGCATTGAGCGGGAAAAAGATTGGGACCACACAAGCAGTGAAGGCCCCGCCAAGATGATCTCGAACTGTCGCAGGATCTAACGCTCTTATTCTGCGAGCATTGCAGAGGTGAGCTTTTCTCTCCGCCGGTTCGTTCATTGCGAGGTCTTTCGAACGCAGAGCGGCGTCGAGTGAATTCGAGCCTTAGGGCTTCAGTTATGCGATATCACAAGATTCACGCCGGCCGAGAAAACCCTGTTAATCCACGTTCGTTCACCTCGTGTACGACCCTTGAGACGGCACCCTGTTCTAGATCAAGGTGGTTCATCAACGCGGACTGCGCCCGGTCCGTTGCCACGCCTAATTCAGACATTGCGGCACTTAGTCTTCCGAGGCTTTTGACAAACGCGGGCCGAAGATCCGACGCGGTTATTTCCATTCGTAAAGGGTGAGTACAAAAACAAAATCGGTGGACGATTTTGCAAGCCTCACAA
>NZ_JBFUAY010000443.1:0-1958 GCF_056406015.1 Rhizobium sp. P1_E1
GCCTTATTCCGTCCTGTCGGTATGCATGATAGCGATGTCTCAACGCTGAATGGGGCTCATTCAGGCGAAGAATTTAAGATGATACGAAGGTCCCATCTCGCATTTCCAGCGAGGTGATGGCGACCGAGGACAGCCACGCAGTTGGCACCCTGGCACGCGATGGACCTTGCGTGCGTTCACTTCAATCCCTGCGCCATCGCAATTTGCCAGCCGCRCCTTCACCGTTTGCGCACTTCAAATGGTCGTTGGCGAAGCGTTCGACGTTTCAAACAAGGGTGCACCGTTTTGCAAGCTCGGTCCGACCTGTTGACGTCAGGGGTTGTCTTGGGCGTTTGTGTAGCGAGCGGCATCCTTGTCGCAGGATTGGCCACGCTGTGACGCTGACCATCGGGGGCAGCTCGGACCAATCGCCAGCCCGGTGAAAACTCAAGCCTCGGCAACTTGAATCAGCCAAGTGATTATATCGAAGTGACCTCTCATTTGAAGGATGGCGGCGATTGGACAAAGCCTGTTTCCACTCGTTCAGCCATTCCCAATGCACTGACCCAGGTTGACGGCACGGGGGGTATAATATATTCAATACCCAGTTCCGCGAACCTCCACGCTCTATAATGTAATCATTATTCCCGAAGCAGACAGCGCGCGGTCGACTGCGCCAGTTGGCACTGCTCTTCAAGCGTACCTGATTCATTTCCGCTTGGGCCGTGGAGCCTCAGCACTGGGCCGTGGCCATCAAACAATGTCTGGCTATCGGAAAACTGAGTAGGAACACCATGCCCGCCAGTCATCTCAACCTAGATCCGAAGAAGCTTCTTTACCTTGCCTCGATAATCGAAAGCGGCAGCTTGAAGAGTGCGGCCAAGGCGCTTGAAATATCCCAACCCGCTCTGTCCACGTCCATGAGCAGACTGGAAGCTGAGTTGGGTTTGCAAATTCTCCTGCGAGGACCAACCGGTGTGACGCCCACGCCGATCGGTGAAGTCCTTTACGGTCATGCGCGGCTGGTGCGCGACGCTATTGAATTGGCCGAACGGGCATTGTTGAACGTGAACGGAGATCACCCGCTCTCCATCCGCATTGGTAGTCTCCCGAGCTTGGCGAGCACTGTCATGCCCATGGCCCTAAGCAGATGGCGGGAGGCTCACGCTGATCGCGATCTGCAAGTCGTCGAGGCCCCACAGATCGACCTTTTGATTGGTCTTTTGCGGGGTGAATTCGATTTCGTTTTCGGATTTACGGAGTGCTATGATTTGGAAGACGGCTTGCGGCAACGCGTCCTCTTTCGCGACAAGCTTCTTGTCATTGCCAGATCCGAACATCCTCTAAGCACAGCAAAAAATCTGAGTTGGGAAACTCTGGTTCGTTACCCCTGGGTGGCACCGACCGCGCGTCGCGCGCATGCCATTCTTGCCGCCGCCTTGAAGATTGCAAAATTGGCGCCACCGGAGCGCGTCACTGTGTGCGGCTCAGTCACATTGCTGAAATCGCTCGTCATCGACAGTGATCACCTTGCCGTGTTGCCTGCCCATGCTGTTCGTTCAGAACTGGCGGACGGACGGCTATGCGGCCTTGCCATTACCGATCCCGCTCTGGATCGGAACATCGCTGTGTTCTTTCGAGATGGATATCATCTCGATGGTCATAGTCGTGATCTGGTGAAATTCGTCGAAGCTGTCGGTCAGGAGCTTTGTCGTCGGCCGGAGGCGGTACCGGCTGAGCAAGCCAGCCTGCAGGAAGCGACACGGCCGGAGTGTCCGCGCCCGCGCAAGGTGTCGCAGGGGGACCGTCCGTAACGCAGCCGTGGTGCGTTGGCCATGAGCTGGAAGTAGACGGGCCGCGCTATTGCACATCAGCCGAATGAGTTGCTTATGGTTCCGATGCCGGAAATTGATATTTCCACGCGATCGCCGGCCGTTAAAAAACGCGGTGGATTAAACCCGATCCCGACACCTGCTGGG
>NZ_JBFUAY010000444.1:0-1945 GCF_056406015.1 Rhizobium sp. P1_E1
CCCCCCCTATCTGCTGGTCTTTGCCACCTTCTGGGTCTGGCCGATCATTAATTCGTTCCTGATTTCGTTTCAGAACACGCGAATCAATCCGTGGAAATTCAGTTTCCAGGCCAATTGGGGCCGGCTCTTCTATGACCCGGCCTTTTACAATGCTCTTTACAATACGCTGATCATCCTGCTGATTCAGGTACCGGTGATGATCGCACTCGCGACGGTCATGGCGGTAATGCTCAATTCGCCGCTGCTGAAAGCGCGGCCGCTCTTCCGCTTTGCCTTCTTTGCGCCTGTCGTCGTCGGCGAGGTCGCCTATGCTGCCGTCTTCCGGCTGATGTTCAGCCTCGATTTCGGTATCATCAACAAGCTGATTTCAGCCGTCGGTCTGAGCCCGGTCTCCTGGTTCGACAATGCGAATGCCGCCATGGCGCTGATCATTCTCGCCGTCACATGGCGCTGGGCTGGCTACAACGCCATCATCATCCTCGCCGGTCTGCAGTCGATTCCCGACGATGTCTACGAGGCGGCGACACTCGACCGGGTGAGCAAGGTACAGCAATTCTTTCATATCACCCTGCCGCTTCTGAAACCGATCATCCTCTTCTGCGTGGTTCTTTCGGTGATCGGCACCATGCAGCTCTTCACCGAGCCCTTCCTGATCACCAATCGTGGCGGTCCCGGCGGCGGCACCGAGACGCTCGGCCTGCTACTTTATCGCCAAGGCTTCACCTCGCTGAACTTCGGCTATGCCTCGGCGATCGCCTATACGATGGCTGCCCTTGCCGTGGCGATCTCGCTTCTCAATCTCTGGGTCGGGAGGGATCCGAAATGAGATCCAAATCGCAATCCCTTCTGCTGCGTCAGATCGCGCTGCATGCCGCACTGGCGCCGCTTGCGATAATCTGGCTGTTTCCGCTCTGGATGATGTTCGTCTTCTCAACGATGCCCGACAACGGCATCTTCAGCCCTGACATCGTGCTCTGGCCATCGACCAACTTCGTCGAGAATTTCAAGAACCTGCAGGCCGATACCGATTTCATCGGCGCCATGGTGATCTCCGTCGGCGTCGCGCTCATCTATACGGTCCTGTCGGTCCTGCTGACCTCGATGGCGGGCTGGGCGCTGGCGCGGTACCGTTTCGTCGGCCGCTCCATCGTCATCGCCATCATCCTCGGTACGATCACGCTGCCGTTTTCGGTGGTGGTGATCCCGCAATTCATCATGGTGGCACGCGAATTCAAGCTGGCAAACACCTGGGTGGCGCTGATCGTGCCGCCGCTCTTCAATTCGCTCGGGGTGCTGTTCATGCGGCAATCCTTCTCGATGATGCCAGGCGAGCTCTTTGATGCGGCCAGGGTCGAGGGCGTCAAGGAATGGCAGATCTTCCTGCGCATCGCCCTGCCGCTGGCGCGTCCGACCATGGCGGCACTGGCGATCATCCTGTTCCTCGCCTCGTGGAACAACTATCTCTGGCCGCTGCTGATCAATTCCAAACCGGGAATGATGACGGCGCCGGTGGCACTCGGAACGCTGATCGGCCTCACCAAGGTGTCATGGGGCGGCATCATGGCCGGCGCGGTGCTGTTGACGGCGCCGATCCTTGTCGTCTTCGTGGCTCTCCAGCGCCATTTCATCGCCGGCATCGCGGCCGGCGCAATCAAATAATCGAACAATAGGGAGGCCGCATGGCAGAGCTTTCACTCAGCAACATCGTCAAGCGCTTCGGCGGCTTTGAGATCATCCACGGCGCCAATCTGGAGGTGAAGGACGGCGAATTCGTCGTCTTCGTCGGCCCCTCCGGCTGCGGCAAGTCCACGCTGCTCAGGATGATCGCCGGCCTCGAGGACATTACATCAGGCGAGCTTCAGATCGGCGGCAGGGTGGTCAACGACGTCGAGCCGGCTGATCGCGGCATCGCCATGGTCTTCCAGTCCTATGCGCTCTATCCGCA
>NZ_JBFUAY010000445.1:0-1929 GCF_056406015.1 Rhizobium sp. P1_E1
ATTCTCAAGGACGGTCAGGGTCTCGAACAGCGAAAAATGCTGGAAGACCATGCCGATGCCGTGGCGCCTCGCCTCGGCGGGGGAGGAGAGGCGCAAGGGTTCTCCTTCCCAGACGACGTCGCCGTCGTCCGGTTGCTCGACGCCGTAGATCAGCTTCATCAGCGTCGATTTTCCCGCTCCGTTTTCTCCGAGGATCGCATGGATCGATTGCGGAGCCACGTCCAGATCGATTGCCTGATTGGCGTGGATCTGGCCGTAGCTCTTCGAAATGCCGCGCAGCGACAGGAGCGGGGTCGTCATGACTTATTTCGGCAACGGCGTGGACACGCCCTTGACGTGCCAGTTCATGGCGATGATCTCGGGGTCGGCCATGGTTGCGCCGGATGCGACACCCTCGCTGCCGTCGGCCTTGGTGATCGGCCCGGTGAAGGGCGAGAAGCTGCCGTCGGCGATCTTTGCCTCGATCTCCTTGATCTTGGCCATCACGTCTGCCGGAACATCCGGATTCCAATCGACCACTTCGACGACCTTGTCGGCGACGCCGAGGAACGCATTGGCGCCCTTGAACGTGCCGGCGAGATGGGCGTCGACCGATGCCTTGAAGAACGGCGACCAGTCCGTCGAGATGCATCCGAGATAGGTTTTCGGTGCGTATTTCTTCATCGAGGAGTTGAGGTTGAAGGCGTAGACGCCGGCTTCCTCGCAGGCCGAGATGACGGACGGCGTGTCCTGGGCGTTGGAGAAGATCACGTCGCACTTCTGCGCGATCAAGGCTTTGGCGGCTTCCTGCTCCTTGGCCGGGTCGAACCAGGAGTTCACCCACACCACCGAGACCTCGATATCGGGCTTGACGGCCTGGGCGCCGAGGGTGAAGGCGTTGATCGAAGTGATGAGTTCGGGAATGGCGAAGGCGGACACGGAGCCGAGCTTGCCGGTCTTGGAAAGTGCTGCGGCAGCCATGCCGAGCAGATAGGTGCCCTGGAAATACTTGGCAGCGAACGGCGAGAAGTTCGGAGCGACCTGGAAGCCGGAAGCATGCAGGACCGTGACGCTCGGGTCGCGGCGGGCGATCTGCAGGGCGCCGTTCTGATAACCGAAAGAGCCGGCAACCAGGAACTTGTTTCCGTCGGCGACGGTCTTGTTCATGATGCGGTCGGCGTCCGGGCCTTCGGCGATATTCTCGAGCACGGTGACCTTCACCTTGTCACCGTAAGCGGCCTTGATCGGCTCGAGACCGGCCGCAAGTGCATGCCCCCAGCCGACGTCGCCGATCGGCGACGGGACGACGAGCGTGATGCCGAGCGGCTCGTCGGCGGCCAAAGCAAGACGGCTGCCGAGCACGCCGGCAAGGCCGGTGGCGGCAGCGGCCGTCATCAGGTTTCTGCGGGTCAGTTTGGTCATGTTCTCAGTTCCCTCTTTTGGTTTTTTAAAATTCCACGGCGGATAGTGCGGCCTCGGCATCGGCTGACAGCTTGGCCTCGTCGAGACCGGGGAATTCGCCCTTCTGCCAGACGATGCGGCCATTGATCATGGTCATATCGGTCGCCATGCCGATGCCGACGCGGGCAATCAGGCTCAGCGGATCGTGCCGCGTGCCGACATAATCCATGCGGCGGGTGTCGATCGCAAACAGGTCAGCGGCCATGCCGGGCGCCAGCCGGCCGATATCGCGCCGGCCGAGCAGGCTGGCACCCCCTGTCGTGCCGTAGCCGAGGAAATCGACCGGCGGCGGCACGGGATGGGCACGGCCGGAGGAGACGAGGCACTGCAGCATATAGGCGGAGTGCAGGCAGTGCATCAGGTTGGAATTGTCGTTGGAGGCCGCACCGTCGCAGCCGAGGCCTATGCGCAGGCCGAAGGCGGCCATGGCGGGAATGTCGGTAACCTCCGCGCCGACCAGATAGACCGGTTCCGGGCAGTGCGCCACAC
>NZ_JBFUAY010000446.1:0-1913 GCF_056406015.1 Rhizobium sp. P1_E1
ATTGTCATAAGCGGTGCGGCCCGCGTCGCCTTAGATAATTTAGCGTTCGACCTCTATGCCTTTAATAACATAGTCTGAAATTCCGAATTCTGATTCATTGTGGGTGACGAGGTAGTGGCAATTTAGCGGTCAAGCCCGGCCCTTTAGCGAAGTATGGACCGTTTCGGCTTCGACCGCCCTGCCATCATTGGCAGGGTCCGGAGTTGGCGCTTCGTGGACCTTGTAACTATTGCTGGCCTGTCGTGCTCGTCTTCGATGAGCGGAACCGCTTTCATAGTTGGGCGTTTTTGTCAGTTAGATCGGGTACTGCTGGCATTCCGCCAGCACTGCCGAATGGGAGAAAAATCATGAGAACGATATTGATCGCGATAGGTGCGTTAACTGCTTTAACCGGGTCTGCTTTTGCGGCCGAGCCGGCCAAGATGGTCGAGACTAAAATGGGCAAGGTCCTGGCCACTGAAAAAGGCATGGTGCTTTACACATTCGACAAAGATACAAAAGGCAAATCCAACTGCGATAGCGATTGCCTGAAAAAGTGGCCGGCGTTCCACGCTGGAGCCAAGGCCAAGGCGGAAGGCGAATGGTCTCTGGTCAAAGCTGCGGATGGCAAAGAGATGTGGGCCTATGAGGGTAAGCCGCTTTACACCTATGTCGAGGATAAGAAAGCCGGTGAAGCCAACGGCGATGGCGTTGGAGGAGTGTGGCACGTGGCCAAATAGCTCACCGGGGACGGTTCGAATGGGCGGTCGTCGGATCGCCCTGAACCCCAAGACCAACTTCTGGAACGGCCTATCTCTTCTCTCTGTGGCTCCGCCGACAAACCCGGCCTGCCCGGCGCGTCGCATTGTGGAAGGTCGACGAGCAGGCCGATCGAAAGGCACCCGTGAAAACCACCGACCTGGGGCCGCTCGATCTATCGCAGGCGAAGAGGGCGCAATGCGACAAGGAGGTCAAGCCGGAAGGAATGGCGGTTTTGACCAGCCACACGGAGGGATCCGGCGATGTTTATCGACTGGCGATATTTTCCGACGGAATGTGCGACGGCGGACCTGTGATTGTCGACGTTATGCCGACGGCGCCTTAGTCGCGCTGACACAGTTCAGGTTTGACCTCCGTGCGCGGCCACGACCTACGTGCCCTGGCTGCTCGCCAAGCATGACGAGATCGCCGACCTAAACGGTTCCGCGCGCTCCGCTCGGTCGATCAGGGACCTCCTAAAGCGGCATTCAGCACGTTGGCCAGCCTTGCCGCTGCGAGCGACACTTGCTGTTCGGAAATGCGTCTCGCGTTGGTTTCGTATTCACGCGTCAGTTCCGGCTTTTCGCCCTTCACAACCGGCTCCGCATGGGCGTAGGCCTTTGCCAACTCGAAGCTCTCCTGCGCCCATGCCGAAGGGTCCGAAATGGCAGCCTTGTCGGCGGGTGGGGCAGGGATATTGGGAGTTGATACGACGACGCCATCAACCGTCTTGGTATCGAAGCCGTCGAACAGAGCGCCGAATACGGTCGAGTATCCTCCGAACTCGGAATCCCAATATGCATGCAGATTTACAGACGTGCCGTTCGCCGGAATGACGTTAATCTCGTTGCCGCCGCGGTCTCCAGTATCCGGCTCATGCTCGGCTTCATGGATCTTCGTGAACCTGTCGTCGAACAGCGTTACCGCGTGGAGCGGCTGGTGGACGTCGCCGACGGCGGACAAATCGGGCAGGTCACTGGACTGTGCCATCCGAAACTCATCAAGCACGGACCCGAGGCCATCCGCCCCTGCAGCCATCCCTAGGAGGCCGAGGCGGACGACGACGTTCGCCGCCAGTCGACTGGCGCTCTAGTGTCTTCGATAACTCTGAACCGTTCGACGTAGAACAGTATCGAAACGACTTTCGCCTACCCACAATGAGCAAAGGTCCACGA
>NZ_JBFUAY010000447.1:0-1900 GCF_056406015.1 Rhizobium sp. P1_E1
GTTTGGAATCGGAGGGCAGTTGTAGGATTCAACATGCGCGTAGCGAGGTGAGTCGCGGCTCAGGAGGGGTGTGGCGCTACAGAACCGCCTAATCTACTTGCTGCTACACTGTTCGGATTTGTAGGATTCACAGGAGAACATTCCGGGATCAGGGAGCCGGGCATTTGAGGCTAACTCCCGGAGCGGGAAAGCAAAAATCCGAACAGCCTTATTCAGATTGTCCCCGGTCGTTAACCWTTTGTTAACCCTAAACCTCTGGACCAGTTCGGAGAATCGTGTTCTATTTTTAGCGGGCAATGGCCGGTAAACCGGCGAAAAGCCGCCAAGAGGGACAGATGGCGATAGCAAACCGAGTAGAAGCAAGTGTTGGCTCGAAGGAAGATGCCGGCAGCAAAATCATGCGCCATGCCGGGCTTCTGTCCGGGCAATTGCAGCAGCTTAGAACTCGTATGTATCCGCCAAAATCGGAAAAGACCCTGCGTCCCTTTCTGACCAACGAAGTGTCGAAGCTGACGTCTATACCCGATTCCACCCTGAAGCTCATGTCCACTGAAGGACGTGGGCCGATTCCCAGTAGGCTGGAAAATAACCATCGCGTCTACACGCTGGACCAGATCAATGAACTGCGTGAATTGTTCGCGATGCAGAAACCTGCAGACGCCTTGCGATTCCTTCCTCGTCGTCGTGCCGGGGAGCACCTCCAGGTTCTTGCGATAGCCAACTTCAAGGGCGGCAGCGCGAAGACGACAACCTGTGTCCACCTTGCCCACTATCTCGCCCTTCATGGGTATCGCGTCCTCGCACTCGACCTGGACCCGCAAGCATCCTTGTCCGCTTTGTTCGGTGCTCAGCCAGAAGTTGATGTCGGGTCGAATGAAACGATCTATGCCGCTTTGCGTTACGATGACGCCGAGCGTCGTCCCATCCGCCATATAATTCGCAGGACATATTTCGATGGCATCGATCTCATTCCTGGCAATCTTGAAGTCATGGAGTATGAGCACGAAACGCCACGGATCTTGGCGAACAAGTCCAGCTCCGGCGCAATCTTCTTTGAGCGACTGAAACTCGCCCTTTTGGAAGTCGAGGCGGACTACGACATCGTGATTCTCGACACTCCGCCGTCCCTCGGCTTTCTGACCTTGAGCGCGATATACGCCGCGACTAGCATGATCATTACGGTCCACCCGGCCATGCTGGACGTCGCGTCAATGAGCCAGTTCCTTCTCATGATGGGTGATCTGATTAGTGTTCTGAACGAGAGCGGCGCTCAGTTGGACCAGGACTTCATCCGGTATCTGGTTACACGACACGACCCCAATGACGCGCCACAGTCGCAAGTCGTTGCGATGCTTCGGCACCTGTTCGGCTCCGATGTATTATTGCCGACCGCCATTGAAAGCACTGCCGTTGAAGCAGCCGGCTTGGCGAAACGCTCGGTATACGAGCTCGAATTGGGACAGATCGGACGCGATACTCACAAGCGTGCCCGCGAGGCGGTAGATGCTGTGAACGAGGCGATTGTTCGCCTCGTCAATGAGAGCTGGGGGCGGACATGAGCAAATCCCCTCGCAAGTCGATTGTCGCCAGCTTCGGGTTGCTTTCCGCAGAGCTGGAAAGCGATCAGGCTGCGGATCAACAGCAGCCGTCGCAGGCCCCTGCCCCGGTTCCCGGAAATCGTGTCGGAGCAGGTGTGATCGGTGCTGCACACCGAGCAATCGACGACATTCGAACAGAGCGAGATCGCTTGAAGGCTATCGTGGAGTCGGGCGGTGGTTCGGTTCGCGAGTTGGATCCGTCGCTCATCGACCCATCCCCTTATCCGGACAGACTGCCGGACGATGACGCAACGAGCTTCGAGGCGTTCAAACGGTCGATCGAGACTGAGGGGCAACAGGTT
>NZ_JBFUAY010000448.1:0-1884 GCF_056406015.1 Rhizobium sp. P1_E1
GTTAGACCRCATCGGGATCTCCCAGCGTTTGATACATGACATGAATTAGCTCAAATTGGTTGCAGCCACGCGACGCAATGCCGCCCTCGTCGTCTGGGCGTTCGAGCTCCCACCCCTCTTCTACGTCGGACCAGTACAGCAGCTTATCGCCAAAAGCAGCGACGGCAACGACATACTCACCCGGTGAATCCGCGATCGACAGCTCACGCGGAGCTATGCAGGCCTTCCCTAAAGCTGCCCGATGCTCTGGATGCAACCTGCGAAGGCCGTCTTCCAAAAGGTCAGTGACTTCAGCGATGGTGGCAGAGCGAAACATTGAGGGACGTTCTAACGTAGAGATGATCGGACCATCAACATCTGCGGCGATACCGCCTTCTGCTGTTGTGGGTCCGTGTCGACTGACAAGTTATGCATCATGACCTACCAGCTTTGCCGCCCCGCCCTTCGCACTAATCATGACGTCGATTTGAGAAACGAAGTTGTCCATTGCCGCAGGTTCAAAAAGTACGTATGTCTTGAGTTGTGGCCGACAGTCTAGTGCACCGTCCTGCTGCTCGCTTTTCTGCAATTCAACCTCCACTTTCGCGTGTCCGGATCCATCGATGCAATGAAACCGCAACCGAAGATAAGAATACCCCCCAGGCGCACCGATTAGTTCATCAACTACGTCGTTCGTCGAGCGAGGAAAGCCTCGAAGCCGGCTCCGGAGGTCTCGCAGACTCTCCCAGGTCGTATAGACCTGAGTCACGCCGGAAAACAAGCCATCGTCAGCGGAAACGCGCAACTCGAGCATCCATTCGTCTTCCCAGATATGCTCAATGGCCAGGTGAGGAGATCGCATTTTCATGAGGCATAACATTTGACTAAACCGGACCGCCGCAGGCGGGTGCGCTCGAAGGAAGGGTTAGGCGTCATTTGCGCCACCGAAGCCACCAAACTCGTTTGCCGGGAGCGCCCTCACTCTTGAGCCTCGGATCTTGGGCATTGTGCAGTGAGCTGGCGATGTTTGAAATTGCATCGCATTGGTCTTGTTCACCAGCTTGAGAGAGCAATCTCAGGATTGATGCATCTGTGCCGCCGTATCGAATGCATCGAACCTCAGACAGACCGATTGCCTCTGCCATAGACCGTTCTTCCCCGGAGCTTGCCGGTTGGCGACAGACATAGCAGTGGCGTACTTCATCGTCAAAGCGCAGCATGTCTCCCGCAGCCTCGAATGGCACCAAACAAGAGACGCAGCAACCGTCCTGGACATAGAAGTCACCCGGAACATTGAGAGGATGTCTTTCGTTGCCTTGCACACGGACTCCTGACGCCTAACGTTGAAAGCAACCGGACCGCAACACTTGCGGCGAAGCCGCCTCCTGCAGTTGCGGGTCCGTGTTGGCCCACCAGTTACATTGCATTGCACTACCTTTCACAACCTGGCGACCCGACATACCCACCAATGATGATGCCGCCAGTACCAAGCAGCTTCTCCTCGTCAGGACGGTCGCCTCCGACATGGATCAGTGGGGCGGGAAGGCCGAGCTTCAGTGTTCCGACCTGTCGGAGCGCTCCAGGTAGTCAACTGCGGCCCCGTCCGCGACGTAGCCGAACACCTTAAACCCGTACTCGGCGTGCTCGCCAGGAACACGGATTCGAATCAACGCACTCAGGACAGCCTCCTTCTGGGCATGCGATACAACAGTGATTTCGAGCGACTCAATGAACCGATAGCCTCCTACGCTGAAGTGATAAAACCATTCTCCGTCCCATTCGGAAACACGCCYATTCTCCAAATCGAGCGTTCTCCAGCGCGGAGCAAGCTCACCGAGGCTGTACATGGCGAGGCGAATCTCCTCCCATTTTGTGTCGTTCATCACCGGATGCATGCTCTGTCCT
>NZ_JBFUAY010000449.1:0-1859 GCF_056406015.1 Rhizobium sp. P1_E1
GCTCTATATGCTGCGAAACCTTCCAGCTGGTGATCGGCCAAAACAACAGAACTTCGATCATTATGGCGAAAACAATCGTCGTGACGCCATAAGGATAGAGAATTGCGATCGTCAGGAGTGTGAGGAGGTTTCGTGCCAGCTGGTAGTAAAACCACCAATCCATCTCTCCCTGGCTCTTGATCAAGGATGCCTGCACGTAGCCGATCCCAGCCATCAATCCTATGACGCAGTAGAACCGAACCGGCCAAACAGCCGCGATCCAATGTGCACCGAAAATTGTCGTGATCGCATCATCGGCAACGGCGGCAAGGCCAATGAATACGGGGTAGGACACCAGAGCGCAGCCAAACGTTGCCATGAGAAATGCTTCTCGCACTTTCTTCGGATCGGCTCGCAATGAAGAAAGCAAGACGTGCGTGACAGATGTTAAGCCACCGGCGATGACGTTGTTGATCATATCAAACAAACGCTTGGAAAAGTTATAGATCCCGAGCGCTGCCGGGCTCAAGAGCACCCCAATGAGCAAGTTGTCCAAGCTCATCGTCTGTAAAAACCGAGTGCCGGATGCAAAGAACCCATAGTGAAGCAGCTCGTTGAGGCTTGCTCGCTTCAGGTAAAGCCCGGGCCGCCACCCGGCGCCCCAGAAAGCGGCGCCGCATGATGCCGCTGTGGCCGCGATCTGTGCAATCGCAAGCCCCCACAAGCCGAAACCCGCGAGAACCAAAACAAGGCAAATGCAGGCAGAAGTGATCGTCGCAATCACAGTGCGGACGGCTACCAGATGAAACGACATCTTCCGATTGACAATTGCATTCGGAACGACGGCCGTGAAGTCGAAGAAAACCTTCAATCCCATGATGTAAATCAGGGGTGTGATTTGCTCATGCCCGACATAGACCGCGATTGGCGAAGCGGCGACGCACAAAGCACCATAGATCAAAAATGAAAAAGCGAGCGAAAGCAGGAATATCGTATCCAAATGGCTGCGCCTGATCTCGGCTTTTTGTATGATCGCTTCGCCAAATGCCGTCGGTCCAAAGCTGCCCGCAAATGACACGATGCTGAAGGCCAGCGCGACAAGGCCGAAATCCTGAGGCTGGAGAACGCGAGACGTCACCACAAAGACAGCGAAGGTCAGGACTGTCGGAATAAGCGTGCTCAGCGCCGACCAGAAAGCACCCGTAACGGCTGCGGCGGATCGGTTCTCACTGACATGGCTGAATAGAATATCGTCGTCTCGTAAAACCGACAAAGTGAGCTCCTACCGGGAATCAGACTATGGAGGGTTGAGGCATTAGATCGGGGGCGGGAATAGCGGGACTTGGATTCATGGGTTTGCTCGACTTGTACCAAGTTCCTCCCATCTCATACGGCAGGCGAGACATTGCTGCTAAGAGCTCACTGGCATTTGTCGCTTTCTCCACCAGAGGGCTATCGCCAGTCTGGCTACCGATGACGTCGTGTAGATTGCTTCCGTCCCTCGCTACCGCGACATGCGGCTTATTCAGCAAAAGACAGAGAATATGACCGTGTAGATGGTTGGTGATGATCCGTTGCGCGCCGGACAGGATCTTCACGCCGTAATCGACATATCGAGCCGCGACATCCTCACGATGTTGGGCGATCATCTCTGTGCGGCTAAAGCCATGCCGCAACGCCGACTTGACGACGCTCGACTTGCGCATGCGCGACAAACTATTTGGACCGTTGATCCAATTGGTAAGAGGTCCATCAACGATCGCTCGCGCTTTCGCTATATCAACCTCGTCCTCTCCAAGAGGCTGCATGACATATAATACCCTGAGAGGATCGGCTTCGAACGGTTTCAGCGTTCCCATGCCGAATGCCGTGTCCGGGCC
>NZ_JBFUAY010000450.1:0-1858 GCF_056406015.1 Rhizobium sp. P1_E1
GGCGTTGAGAAGATCGACCTGCTTGACGGCGGCATCGAGCGAGGCGGTGTCGCGGACGATCGAGGCCTGGGCGGCAGCGATCTGCGAGGCGGCCTGCTGTGCCGTCTGGACCGGGGCGTAACCGCTGGTGGCAAGGTTCGAATAGCGCTTGTTGTTCTGCTCGGCAAAGGTCTCGTTGGCGCGGTCGACGTCGACGGTCGCGCGGGCGGCGGCAATCGTGGACTGCTGGATATCGAGCGAAGCCTGCTTGGCGTTGACGGTGGCTTCCCCGGCTGCGACATCGGCCCTGGCCTGATCAAGGGCCGCCTTGAAGTCGCGGTCATCGATGCGGGCGAGCGGCTGGCCGGCCTTGACGGTCTCGTTGTCCATGACGAGGACCTCGGCGAGATAGCCGGATACCTTGGGGGCGATGGTGCTGCTGTCGGCTTTCACATAGGCGTCGTCGGTCGAGATATGGAAACGCCCGACTGTCCAGTAATCATGGCCGTAATAGGCGCCGGCGGCGATCAGCACGAGGGTGGTGGCGCCGAGAAGCAGGGAGCGGCCGCCACGCTTGCGGGCGGGCTTTTCCTCGGCAACGGGGGCAGCGGCCTCAGCGATGAGCGGTGGCTTGCCGGCGTCCAGGCTCGCGGGAGCGGCTTCGGCAACAGTTTCGACGGCGTTATTGTTGTTCAAGGCACGCAGCTTCTTGGTAGTCATTGTCTTTCTCCGGATGACGGGTCGCCGTCTCTTGGGCTGCGGCCTCTGAATTCAAGTGAAATCCTATTTAGGAAACTTGATGTTTTCCAAAATATGCACTATAAAATGGATGTCAATAGGAATTTGGAAAATCATTATGGTCCAAAATCAACAAATTGAGAGAAGGCCGCGCGGAAGGCCGCAGTTGCGCTGTGACGACGACACCAGGGGCCTGATCATCAAGGCGGCAAATACCCAGTTTCACGAGAATGGCTACGCGGCGGCCAGCATCGCCACGATCGCCCAGGAGGCCGGTGTTTCCACAAAGACCCTCTACCGGCTGTTTCCGACCAAGGCCGATCTCTTTGCCAGCATGATCTCAGAGCGTATCGTCGGTTTCCTGCTTGCGCTCGATCCCCCGATGCTTGCCAATGCCGATCTGAGAGATGGGCTGGAACGTATGCTGATGGCTTACGGCATACTGTCGCTCTCTGAAGATACGGTCACCATCATGCGCCTCGTCATCGGCGAGTCGGACCGCTTCCCTGAAATCGCCACGTCCTTCTACGAACAGGCGATCCTACGCACCAATGCGCTGATGGAGGACTGGCTGCGCCGGCAGGTCGACCGCGGCCTCATTGCGCTCGACGATCCGCATTTAGCCTGCGGCATGCTGCGCGGCATGATGGCCATGGAGCCGCAGCGCGCGGCGATCCTGCGTCAGGAGCCACCGCCGACGATCGAAGCAATACAGGCGCGGGCGAAGATGTGCGCCGATCTTTTCCTGAAGGGTTGTGCGCTCTGAAGCATCGCTCGGGATTCAAAGCGCGATGATTTTTCCTTACGAGCGAGCCGGTGCGGACGCGGGAAGAAGCTTGCCCCGCAGCAGCCCAATTCGCCAAGGTCACCCGATGCCGTTCGAGGACACCCTCAGGTCGGCGGCGCGCCTAGAGCATGCAGGATACCGCGCAGTTCGGCGAGGCCGCGCATGCGGCCGATGGCCGGGTAGCCTGGGGTGACGACCTTGTCGAGATCGTCAAGCATGCGGTGGCCATGATCCGAGCGGAAGACGATGGTGTCTTGTGTGCCGCGGTGGCGGTCTTCCGCGACCAGTTCCCGAAGCACCGCGACCATGTCGACGTCGCCTTCCAGATGCGCGCTTTCATGGAACGTTCGGCCG
>NZ_JBFUAY010000451.1:0-1851 GCF_056406015.1 Rhizobium sp. P1_E1
GCCCGAGCGACCTCGTCAGGCCGAGCCATGCGCCCCATTGGTATGCGGCTCCTGACTTGAGCAGAACGGATTTTGCCCGCGCGTTCTAACTCCGCAATCATCGGCGTGCGCACGTAGCCGGGCGCTACGGCGCACACGCGGATGCCGCGTGGAGCCCATTCGCATGCCAACACTTTTGTGATCGCGATCAAGCCCGCTTTTGATGCGGCATATGCGTTGCGATGAGGGTTGGCTAGTAATCCAGCGACCGAGGCGACGTTTGCGATCACGCCGCCAGGCTTCATTCGTCGCGCTGTCTCGCGCGCCATGATATTAGGTCCAACGAGGTTTACCCGAAGGGCGAGTTGAAAATCTTCGACATGGGTATTCGATGTCGCCACCAGGTCAGGCCCCACCGCCGCATTGTTGACAAGCACATCAATATGCAAAAACCGTTCTTCGATACGACTGTATAGCGACAGGATGTCTTCCTCGCGCGAGACGTCGCACTCGAGACAGAGATGCGGATACTCGAGATGGCGTGCCATCTCGAGCACGCCACTGTCAGGGAGATCTACGGCGACGACAGTGTCCCCGCCTGTGGCAAAAAGATCGACCAACGCGCGGCCAATCCCGCCTGCAGCACCCGTGATCACGACGACGCGCCCTAGCTGCTGTTTCATGAGAACTCCTCTGCACGCTGAGTGTCGGGCCTCGCTGCAGGAGCCCGGGAATGCAACGTCGGCATTTTCCTGAGGCAGAGCCGCATTCCGACCCTTTCTTTAGGAACGCGTCTGCACAAGTGAAGCAACGCTGGGGCCGTTCTCTCAGGAAAACGTTGAGACGAGATCTCTTTGTACTCTCGTAATTGCTCCGCCAACACCGGGCTCTTGCTGGATGAGCACGTCGGCGGCGCAGATATGAAGATCAAGAGACAACCATTTGTGCGCATCGTCTCTAAGCAGACACAAGGGGGAGGAAACGGTGGATGTTGCAGATCAATCATGGTCATTCGCCTCCGATGTTGGTCCACATCTCGGGCTGGTGCCTTTGAGAAGCGCATAAATCGGATCATTCGGATGCGGCGCTCCAATTGGCCGTCGTGATGCGAACCTTTCGCTGTCAGGCAGTCCGGGTGGGATCTGCTGCTCAATCCAATCGTAAATCACTGTTCGGGCTATGATGCGCCACTCCCCTTCCCGCTTGTGGAACAGATCGCCGTAGCGGCCGCACAGGAGCACCTGCCGTATCTCACCGCCTGCRTCCGGTCCACGTTGAAGCGCCGTGAAATAGCTCTCGACCGTGGCCTCTGACGGGCTGGAGAATTCAATCAGTATATTCGCTATCTGATGAACATTGCGCGCCTCGGTCTCGAAGATGCCAAGCGCAAGTCGGATAAAGCCCTCGGATGGTCCAGAATAGCCCCCATGGTTGTCATGCGCATCCGGCCAGTACGCGCTGCGCAGCGCCGCCTCATCCCCCCGGTCAATCCCGCGGCAATACCGGTAGAGGCAGTCTCTGATGGCCTCGCGGTCGAGTAGCTCACTGATATTGGCTTCGTCCATTGTTTTTCCCACCATCGTTGAGTTTGTTAGGACCAGTCAAAATTAAATATTTGAGCCCGAGTACATGACCCCGATGGGTCATCGGCGACATACCTCTTTGATTCGAAAGGTGGGGATCCGAGTCAGCCAATCGCGGTTAGCAATCATCGTTGCGCAGGAAACGCTCCCTTACGCATCGACAGTCCTTCGAAGTCCACGTCTTTCGTAGCCACGCGCTAATCTGAACGCTTGAATAGGCACGCAACAATTCTTCAACTGCTTTTGCGATCCGGGTCGGCTCTCTCCGCAGCGATTCCTGATCCTCCGG
>NZ_JBFUAY010000452.1:0-1846 GCF_056406015.1 Rhizobium sp. P1_E1
CCATGGACGTGCCGCCCGAATGCAGGTCGAGCACGACGTCATGGCGCGGAAAAAGTTCGTGTTCGAGGAAATGCGCCATCCGCGCTGTCGGCGAGCCGGTGGGATCGCCGGGAAACGCTCGATTGAGGTTGCCGCCGTCGAAGGGCGAGCAGCGCTTGGCCGCCATCACCGCCGGCAGGTTCGCCATCGGCAGGATGGTGACGGCGCCGCGGATTTCAGCGACATCAAGCAGCCGCATCAACCGGCCGAGCTGGAGTTCGCCCTCATATTCGTCGCCATGGTTGCCGGCCATCAGCAGCAAAGACGGCCCCTCGCCATTTTTCAGGCGAAGGACCGGAATGCGGATCTGATAATAGGGCGACCGATCGATCGAATAGGGAATGGCGAGGTGGCCGGCCTGCCGGCCCTCGCGCAAAAAGTCGATCGGATTGACGAGACCGCTGTGCATGATGTCTCCAGTGCGGGCGGTTGCGATGCCGTTACAGCGCCGCGCGTCTTTTTGAGCCGCGCAAAGGACGCTGTAACACTTTCAACTTACGCATCGTGCTTTCCGAAAATCGATTCCGATTTTCGGGCCGATGCGCTAGAGCGCGGCGATCGCGGTCATTTCGACGCGCAGATCGGGATCGGCGAGACGAGCTTCGGTGCAGGCGCGGGCCGGCGGGTTTTCGATGTCGATCCAGTCATCATAGACGCTGTTCATCGCCTCGAAATCGACGATCGCCGGCAGGAAGACATTGACGGCGATGAGGCGCGAGCGGTCGATGCCAGCTTCTTTCAAAAGGGCGTCGATCTTGCCGAGCACGTCGCGGGTCTGGTCCTTGATATCAGCCTTGCGATTTTCCGCGACCTGGCCGGCAATATAGACGAGACCGCCGTAGCTGACGGCTTGGCTCATACGCGAACCTTTCTGATAACGCTGGATCATTGCGGGTTTTCCTTTTCTTGCTTTTGGAGGGAGAGTTCAGCCGAAGCTGGTCAGATAGGCTGTCGTCACCGAATGGTCGGGGTCGAGGCCGTAGAGGATGGCATGCCGGTCAAGGCAGGTGCAGGGATGAGAGATGCCGTACTCGATGACGTCGCCGACCGCGACGTCGCTGCCGTTGGCAAGGGCCACGAAGGCGTGCTGATCGTTGAGGCGAAACACGTCGGCGCCCACGAGATCGGCGAGATACGCCCCATTGCGATAGAGCGCCAGCGGCCGCGGCAGACCCTGATCCATCGCCACGTCGCGCATGCCCATGCCGCAGATCGCCAGCAGCGGTTCCGGCCGGGAGAGGACCTCGGCCCAGACCCGCAGCGCCGGACGGAAAGCTGCAGCCGCCGAAACCGTCTCGCCGCCGATGCGGAAACCGCCGCGTGCATCGAGGCCGGCAAGGCCGCGCTCGTAGATGCCGTGGTCGTGGAAGAAGATCGCGCCGCTGCGCAGCACCAGCCGGCAGCCGGGATCGGCCGCAACAGCGGCTGAAAGCCTGGCAATCACAAGGTCGAAAAACACCGAGCCGCCGGCCGTGACCAGGAGCGGCCGCTCGTTGCCTATGCGGGCGCGCAGCTTCGGCAGGAAATCCGATGTCACCGCCATCAGCGCGTCGATGCGAAGCATCGTCTCTTCCGCATCGGCGGTCGCCGCCGCGCCCTCATAGGCGGCGATGCCGGTCAACCTAAAGGCCGGCGTCTCCAAGGCAAGGATCGCCTGGAAAATTGCCTCGGCGGCGTCGACGCTGCGGGCACCGGCGCGGCCCGCACCGAATTCCACCAGCAGGCCGAGGGGCGGTAGATCGGCGCGCTCCTGCCATGCGGAGCGAAGAGCCTCGACCAGCGCTGCGGAATCCACGAAGATATGGAG
>NZ_JBFUAY010000453.1:0-1844 GCF_056406015.1 Rhizobium sp. P1_E1
TCGTTGCCACCGACGAACGAGACTGGCCAGCGCTGGAGAGTTGCTTTACCAGCCCCTTTACGCTCGACATGACCTCCATGGTCGGTGGAGCGCCGACCGAAATGACGCCAAACCAGGTGGCTCAGGCATGGGCTGCCGGATTCAAGCCGCTCGACCACGTTCACCATCAGATTGGCAACCTTCGAACCGAGGTCAGTGGTAATCAAGCGCTTGTCAGATGCCACGGCGTGGCCTTCCACCACCGGGGCAAAGCAATCGGCCTGAAGAGCCGCATCTTCGTGGGTACGTACGAACTGCAGTTGCTGCCGTTCCCTGACAGATGGCGCATCTCCCGGCTTGTCTTCAAGCTCAAGTTCATCGATGGCAACCTGGAACTTGAGAAGTCGGCATCGCTGTGAGAACGACGCATACCCTCTGTCGAGCGGACGTCTTGCCCGTCACTTCGCGTCGGTCAGGACGCCCCTCATGTCAAACGTTAGATTTCACACAATCCTCAGGGGAAAACATTGATTCCATTGCACTTTCAGCCATCCGTCGAAACAGTAGATGGATATGCCAACGATGCCATTCGGATGACGCAAAAGATCTACGCCGTCGACATTTCCTCCTTTGCCCCATCCACACTGCGCCGAGTCGACTCCGTTCTGGAAGAATGGAAAACCGGCGGTGCCAAGATGGAACAGGTAGCAAAGTCCATCTATGCCTTCGGTTCGTTTGCTGGTGAGGTTTTGCTTAAGGCCAGGCATGGCGAGTAGTTTAAGCCAGATCAACCCTCAAATGACGAGGACTTCTTCGACTATCCGTTCCTGGCTGTTCGCCTGACAGGCGGAGCAGTTTGGCGCCCCATTAATCTTGGCTTTCAAATGATGGACTCAGTGCCAAACTCAAGCTATTGGAACTCAATCGTCGATCTTCTTGGAAGAGTACCAGGTGAAGCCTGACCTATCAATCGACACGGACCCACAACAGCAGGAGGCGGCCTCGCCGCGAAGTGTTGTGCGCCGGTTATCTAACGGCCGRCTATCTAACGTTAGGCGTCACAAGGCGCATAGCCGAACTGCTTACACTGGGAGATCCTGAATGAGCTATGACTTGCTTGTCTTTGCACCCGCTAAGGCGCCGAATGAACGCGAGGCATTTCTTTCCTGGTGGGAAGAGACATCCGAATGGTCCGAGAATCACAGCTACGACGATCCAAAGGTCTCTACACCAGAGCTTCAGGCTTGGTTCCTTGAGATGATCAAGTCGTACCCGGCAATGAATGGCCCCTTCTCTTCGGAAGAGTTTCCAGAAGATGATTCGGCTGTCACTGACTATAGCGTCGGGAAGGAAGCAATCTACGCCGCGTTCGCCTGGTCCAAGGCAGAAGCCGCATATGAGCAGGTCTTTAGCCTTGCAGCCAAGCATCAACTTGGGTTTTTGATGCAAGCTCAGAAACCGGGGCAGTGTGGCTACCGGACGGGAAAGGTGGGCTCAAGCTTTCTCATCAAGGTGAGTCATCAGACACTGACGACAGTGACGCCTAGCCCTTCCATCGAGAGAACGTGGCCCGGCAAGCCGGGCGCCCCCTCTCATGTCAAACGTTAGACCTCAGAGTACAAGCTATGCGCGCCCTAGAACTCAAGATCCCACCGCCGCTCGTGGCGCTAATCATCGCGGTCACCATGTGGATCGCTAGAAATGTTGCGCCGACGCTTGAACTGTCGCCCGCCACTCGTATCGTCGCAGCCGGCGTCGTCGCGGTCATTGGTGGCTACTTCAGCATCGCTGGCACTGTCGCGTTTCGGCGAGCCAGGACCACGGTCAATCCGTTGAAGCCGGAGAGGGCATCGTCACTCGTCACG
>NZ_JBFUAY010000454.1:0-1810 GCF_056406015.1 Rhizobium sp. P1_E1
CCCTCGCTTTACTTTTGCAAACGTCATCACTGAAAAAAGTCGTCTACGACAAGGCAAGCCGGCTATTTCTGAATGGCGTGATCATCACTGGGTCTGGCGTTTTTCTGGCGATCCTCATTGACACGTTCCAGTTGCTGATGGAGCGTTAACCGACACTTGGATTGTGTCAGGCGAAATGAGAAACTGACCCCCTAACGAAATGAAGAAGTGCCCCCTCGTTTCACAACGAGGAGAGATGGATGACGAGCTTGATTTCAGCGCATCCTGCATTGTCGCGAACGATGCAGGGCGAAGGGCACTGTAAAGTTATCAGCGGATTGATGCAGCGATAGCTGGCCGGGACGGCTGTCAGGCTGCGGCGACACACGCGATTTTGTTCCAGATTTGCATGGCGGCGTTACGCAGGTCTCGATGTTGAGCCGATGACAGCGTATTGCGGGGAAAGTGGAACAGGTTGGCAATCGGATCATGGATGGAAACGAACCGCTGAAGCTGGCGTGCCGACTTGAAGCGTTTCATGGTCCTTTCGCGTCGTCGGGTCGGCTGGTGCGAATTTTCCGCTCGATTATTGAGGCCTTTGTGCGACCGGTGTTCGACACCGGGCATGAGGTCGCGCCTGGCGGCATCATAGGACCGGAGCTTGTCGGTGATCATGACCCGTGGTGTCCGCCCTTGAGCCTTCAGCAACTTACGCATCAGACGCTTTGCCGCCTTGGCATTTCGGCGGCTTTGCACCAGTACGTCGAGGACGAAGCCGTCCTGATCGACCGCACGCCAGAGCCACTGCTTCTTGCCATTGATGGCCACCACACATTCGTCGAGATGCCATATGTGGACGGCCCCCTCCTTGCAAGAACTCTTTGATGATTTGATCGGATTTCTTGCGTTCATATGTCCGGCCTTTTGTTGCGTTCACACATGAACGCTGGCCAAGATGGGTTCCGCGACGTGGGTTCCAAACACTTGATCGGCCTCGTTGGGCCACTGGCATCTACGGAGTGTACCGCGTCTCGGATCGATCGATCACACCATCTAATCGTTTCCTGCAAGTTCACGCATCAGCTCAGCACGGTAGCGTCTGTATCCTGTTCACCGTGACCGACTGATCTCTTCACGCCGCGCAGGCCAGAGCCGGGCGCGCAGCATTGCCCTTGTAAGCCTCGCCGGTCACCATCATTTTCCAGGCGATCCTGGCGATCTTGTTGGCCAACGCGACAGCCGCGAGTTTTGGGGCCTTGCGCTTGAGCAACTCGATGAGCCAGAGCGAAGCGTTCCTGCCTCTTCCCGCTCTCACCTGTCGAAGCAACGAGGTTGCACCCACGACCAATGTTTTGCGCAATGCCTCATCGCCGGCCTCGTAATGATACCGAGCCTGACTTTGCCAGCAGTCGAATGATCCTTGGGCGTCAGGCCCATCCAGGCGGCAAACTGCCTTCCAGATCTGAACTGTTCCGGTGCCGGCGCTTTCATCACCAGCAAGACCGCGCCGATTGGTCCGACACCAGGGATCTTTGCAAGACGGCGACATCATTCATTGTTGCGATACCAAGCCATCAGTTTTGCCTCCACCTCTTTCAGGCGMTCACCCAACTGCGCAAATTCCTCAACGAGAGACGCGAACAGCTCACGCGCCACAGCCGGAATGCTTTCATCAATCATGATGCGTTCCAGAAGGAGCGGAAGATGAGACATGCCTTTGGCCGCGGTCAGCCCGAACTCAGCTGGATAGCCACGAATCGTATTGGCAAGCTGCGTCTGTGCGGCGACAGCGCGCTCGCGCATGCCCACCAGCATCAGCGCGGCTTGCTGA
>NZ_JBFUAY010000455.1:0-1798 GCF_056406015.1 Rhizobium sp. P1_E1
TCACAATCGCGTCGCCCGCAATTTTCTTCYGTCAGTCTGAGGAGGCTCCATGGCGATCGACTTTGTCATCCGCAACGCCCGACTGGCAGGCTTGACTGAACCGACCGACATCGCCTTCGAGGCGGGCCGCATCGCGGCGATCGCGCCTGGTTTCGTCTGCGATGCCCCGCATTATGATGCCGGGGAAAAATTTGCCTGTGCAGGTCTCATCGAAACCCATATCCACCTCGACAAGGCCGGGATCATCAGTCGCTGCAATCTCTGCACCGGGACACTCGCGGAAGCCATCAGCGAAACCTCCCGGGCCAAGGCGGCCTTCACCGAGGAAGACGTCTATGCCCGTGCTGCCGCGGTCGTCGAAAAGGCGATCCTCAACGGCACCATCCGCCTGCGCACCTTCGTCGAGATCGACCCACGCGCCGGGTTCCGCTCCTTCGAGGCGATCAGGCGTCTGAAGGCGGATTATGCCAGCCTCGTCGACATCGAAATCTGCGCCTTTGCCCAGGAGGGCCTGACGAACGATCCCGATACGGAAGAGATGCTGGAACAAGCGTTGAAGGCGGGCGCCGATCTGGTGGGAGGCTGCCCCTACACCGATCCCGAGCCGACCGAACACATCCGTCGCATCTTTGACATCGCCATGCGCCATGACGTCGCCGTTGATTTCCACCTCGATTTCGATCTCGACCCCGCAGGCTCTGATCTTCCGACCATTATCGTCGAGACCGTCGCGCGCCGATACCAGGGGCGCGTCTCGGTCGGCCACGTCACCAAGCTCTCGGCCCTGCCGCTGGAAGAGCTGGAGCCGATCGGCCGCCGTCTCGCCGAGAGCGGCATCGCGCTGACCGTCCTGCCGGCCACCGATCTCTTCTTGACCGGCCGCAATTCGACCTTTCTCATCCCTCGCGGCGTGACACCCGCTCATCGCCTGGCAGCACTCGGTGTCGTGACGACCATCTCCACCAATAATGTCCTCAATCCGTTCACGCCCTTCGGCGACGTCAACCTGATGCGCATAGCCAATCTCTACGCGAACATTGCCCAGATCGGCACCACCGATGGCCTCGACGGCGTCTTTGCCATGATCACGGCGCAGGCAGCCACCCTCCTGGGAATAAAGGGCTACGGCATTGCGATCGGTAGCGGGGCAGATGTCGTCCTCTTCGACGCCCCGTCGGCTGCCGATGCCGTTGCGACCATCGCGCCCGCGCTCATCGGTTGGAAAAAAGGCCGCCGGAGCTTCCTGCGACCGCGCCCTCGGCTTTTCGTGCACGACGGCTAATTTCGTCGCCGGTCGGCCGCGTGGCGTGGCTTTCAGACGATTGTAGATATGAGTGAGATTGCGGTCAGTGATCGAGAGGGAAGATGGGACGAAGAGGTTTCGGACGGCGGAGAAGATCAACACGAAATGGTGCAATGAGCCAACCGACCATAAACCCTGTCGCGTTCGCTGCCGTTTTCTGAACGGCAGGTGAGAATTCTCCGCCCGGTTGTTCAAGCCTTTATGCGAGCGGTGTTCCACGTCCGGCATGAGCTGGCGTTTAGCCGCCCCGTTGGAGCGCAATTTGTCGGTGATCACACGCTTTGGCGGCGTGGCTTGCTTGTTCAGAAGTCGCGTCAACAGGCACTTGGCCGCCTTGGTGTAACTTCGCGTCTGGACGATCTCATCGAGCACATATCCGTCCTGATCAACCGCTCTCCACATTTCTGACCGTTGATGCGCACACGACTTCAATCGAACTGCCAAACGTTGCCGCAAAAGGGTTGCCGCAAAAGTCGAAGTTCCATAATGTTGATT
>NZ_JBFUAY010000456.1:0-1777 GCF_056406015.1 Rhizobium sp. P1_E1
CGGCCGAGCTGAGCCATCGCTACATCACCGACCGGTTCCTGCCCGACAAGGCCATCGACCTGATCGATGAAGCCGGCCGAGCTGAGCCATCGCTACATCACCGACCGGTTCCTGCCCGACAAGGCCATCGACCTGATCGATGAAGCCGCGGCCAAGATCAAGATAGAGATGGACTCCAAGCCCGAGGTCATGGACAAGCTCGACCGCCGCCTGATCCAGCTACAGATCGAGCGCGAAGCCGTGCGCCGCGAAAAAGACGAGTCTTCGAAAAAGCGCTTCGACCTGATTGAAGAGGAGATCGCCAAGCTGCAAAAGGAGATATCCGACCTCGATGAAATCTGGCAGGCCGAAAAAGCCCAGGCGCTCGGCTCCAAGGACGTGATGGAAGAAGTCGGCCGCATCCGCTTCCAGATCGAGGAATTCACCCGCAAGGGCGACTTCAACAAAGTCGCCGAGCTGCAATACGGCAAGCTGCCCGAGCTGGAAAAGCGCCTCAAAGAAGCGCAGGCTAGCGAAGCCAGCAAGGGAAAGTCCAGTGCGCCTACCTTGCTGCGCACCCAGGTCGGCGCTGAAGAGATCGCCGAGGTCGTGGCGCGCGCCACCGGCATCCCCGTCAGCAAGCTGATGCAGGGCGAGCGCGACAAGCTGCTGCTCATGGAAGGCAAGCTGCACGAGCGCGTGGTCGGCCAGGACGAAGCCATCGGCGCCGTGGCCAACGCCATCCGCCGCTCGCGTTCGGGTCTTTCCGACCCGAACCGGCCTACGGGGTCTTTCCTGTTCCTCGGCCCCACCGGTGTCGGCAAGACCGAGCTGTGCAAGGCGCTGGCGGGTTTCCTGTTCGACAGCGAAGACCACCTGGTCCGCATCGACATGAGTGAGTTCATGGAAAAGCATTCCGTGGCCCGCCTGATCGGCGCGYCTCCGGGCTACGTGGGCTACGAGGAGGGTGGCTATCTGACCGAAGCCGTGCGCCGCAAGCCCTACAGCGTGCTGCTGCTCGATGAGGTGGAAAAAGCCCACCCCGACGTCTTCAATGTGTTGCTGCAGGTGCTGGACGATGGCCGCCTGACCGACGGCCAGGGCCGCACCGTGGACTTCAAGAACACCGTGATCGTGATGACCAGCAACATCGGCTCGCCCATCATCCAGTCCATGGTGGGGCAGCCCTATGAGGATGTGAAAGAGGCGGTAGAGGGCGAGCTGAAGAACTACTTCCGGCCCGARTTCCTGAACCGTATCGACGAGACCGTGGTGTTCCATTCGCTCGACGCGAAAAACATCGAGTCCATCGCCCGCATCCAGCTGCGTACGCTGATAGCGCGTCTGCAGAAGATGGACCTCAACATGGAGGTGTCGGAAGCGGCGATTGCCGAGCTCGCCAAGGTCGGGTTCGACCCGGTGTTTGGCGCGCGCCCGCTCAAGCGTGCGATTCAGCAGCGCATTGAAAACCCGCTGTCGAAGTTATTGCTTGAGGGCAAGTTCCCGCCCAAGAGCACCATCCCGGTGGATGTGGACCCGATCCAGAATCCGGGGGTGTTCAGCTTCGAAGCGGCGGCCGGGTGAGGCCGGGCTGAGCGGCGCCTGCAGCTTGCTATCGGATTGATAGCTGCTCGCGCTTACCAGCGGGGGCTGGTGGCCATTATTGATGTGAAAAAGACAAAAACCCGTTCCTGCGCACGCAGGCAACGGGTTTTTTCTTGCTCGCCGTCTGGGGCGGCAGGCAGAGCCGCTTGCGGCCATGATCCGTTAAAGTCATTCACGAGACCGCACAAAAACC
>NZ_JBFUAY010000457.1:0-1761 GCF_056406015.1 Rhizobium sp. P1_E1
ATCGTGGACTCGCCGGATCCGGCGGTGAGCTCGGGCACAGCGTGGTTCAGATCGACGGTGCCCTTTGTAATTGTGGAAAGCACGGTTGCTGGGAGACGGTAGCTGCCCTTCCGTGGCTACGAAAAGAAGCCGTCCGAATGGGCTTGCCACATCCCCGAAGCGTCACCTGTGCCAGACTGGTCAAGGAAACAGACGAAGGCTCGAATGCGGCAGAGGAACTTCTCGACCGTTATACACGCAACGTGGCGTTCGGCATCGTCAACCTGCAGCAAACACTGTCCCTCAACTCCTACGTCCTTCACGGAGACGTCGCCGGAGGCGGAATGAAGGCTGCGGAGCTGATCAGACGGCATGTCGAGCAGCTAGTGGTAAAGAGACCTGGTCAGGAGATATCAATCACAGTGAATGGTATCGGCGAAGGCCATACGGCTCTGCGTGGCGCCGCGGGTCTGGTTTTATCCAGCCACCTAAAGCTAGTCATTTGAGGTTTTACAGGGAACCGACCTGTAAGGAAGGGAGGTTCCCGTCTGGGTCTGCCCGGTAGACTCCCGAAGACACTCAGGCGCGCCGTCGAATTATCTAGGGTCGGGATTTGGGCTTGCGACCGTTAAGGTAGGGACTGCCATCGTCTGCGACGGCGGCTGAAAAGAGAGAGGCAAAGAACGGAATGCAGGCGGCCCCGATCGCGCCGGCGCGAGGGCCAAGTCGGGAGGCCTCGACTGCAGCAACCTCCAAGCCGCGCGACGGACCAAGGATTGGCTGACTGGAAATTGCACCCACCAGCTTGTCTGTCACGAGTTCTGGCAGCCGTCCCCCAAGGACAATCAGCGCGGGGTCGAACATCGCCGTTGCAACACGTACTGTCTCGCTGAGCTGCTTTCCGGCGCGTTCTACCCAGGCTCCTAAAGCCACTTCGGCGCTGTCTGGCAACCGCTCGAGATCGACGAAGTCGTGGATGGCGAAGCCGGCACCGTTGAGGGTGGCAAAAAGGTCTTGGCCGGATGGGCGCGGCTGGTCGTACGGGTAGAGAACTCCGGGCAGGCAGGCGTTTCCATTGACACCGCGGTACGGTCGTCCGTCGATAACCGCCCCTCCCCCGACACCGTGTCCAATGTGAATGAAGAACATCGGATCAGGCTGCGGGATGCGTCCGCCGAACACATATTCTCCGAGCGCTGCAGCTGTTCCATCATTCTCGATGTAATAGGGCGCTTCGAAAGTCGCTTTAAAAGCTTGGTCCGCCTCACCATCATCGAAAGCCGGGAAGAAGCTATGGGCCTTGAGGATGTTCGACATCGTGCCGAAATTGCCGGGCACCGAGCAGCCGACCCCGAGAAGGCGATCCTTAGGCATACCAAGGTCGGCCAGCATCACCGCGATAGCCGCCTGCGCCGCGCCTGCCACCGACAAAGCCGTGCTGGTCTCGATGTCGACTGATAGGGAGGTAAGAATCTTTCCCGCTAGATCAACGATTGCTACCTCCATTCGGGAGACCGAGAATGTTATTCCCGCGGAAAGATACCGGTCAGCCCGCAGGCTCAGCAAGCGCCGAGGCTGGCCTTGGGCGCCGGTCCGCTCGACCACCTCGATCAGAAGTCCGATCTCAATTAAGCGACCTATCAGCCGAGTGACAGAAGCTCCTGTCATGCCGGACCGTTCGGCCAGGTCGACGCGCGCAATCTTCTTGCCCACGAAAATCAGTTCGACCAGTCGTCGTTCGTTCCGTGAAAGGTCCATTGGTTCCAAGAGTGCCTCAAATGG
>NZ_JBFUAY010000458.1:0-1752 GCF_056406015.1 Rhizobium sp. P1_E1
AGTCGACTAACGCGCTTTGTCATCCGCGCCGCCCTATCTGCGGACGACTATGGCGCCAAACCCGCCTGCACCTCTTTAACGAGAAGTTCTTCAAGCATCTGCTCGTCCGACTTCATGATTCCGAAGTCGAGCAGCATGTCCTCCAGCTCCTCCATGGTGATGGGAGTAGGGATCGTGCCCTTCCCCGAATTGGAGTGGATCTTCTCGGCTAGCCATCGATATTCCGCCGCCTGTTTGGAGCGTGGCGCGTATTGGATCACGGTCATCTTTCTAAGCTCCGCGTGCTGGACAATGTTGTCGCGCGGCACGAAGTGAATAAGCTTCGAATTGAGCTTGGCAGCCAGCGCTTCCGCGAGGTCTAATTCTCGGTCGGTCTGCCGCTCATTACAGATCAGGCCGCCCAGCCGTACGCTTCCGGCGCTGGCGTATTTGAGGATGCCCCTCGCAATGTTGTTTGCAGCATACAGGGCCATCATCTCACCGGACATGACGATGTAAATTTCCTGAGCCTTGTTCTCGCGGATGGGCATAGCAAAGCCCCCGCACACCACGTCTCCCAGCACGTCATAGGAGACGTAGTCGACATCGTCATAGGCGCCGTTTTCTTCCAGGAAGTTGATCGACGTGATGACCCCCCGTCCGGCGCAGCCAACGCCGGGTTCAGGGCCGCCCGACTCCACACATTTGATGCCGCCGTAGCCTGTTTTTAGCACATCGCCGAGTTCCAGATCTTCGACTGAACCCTTCGTTGCGGCGAGATCCAGAACCGTGCCCTGCGCTTTGGAGTTCAGGATCAATCGCGTCGAGTCAGCTTTTGGGTCGCAGCCGACGATGAGGATTTTCTGCCCGAGTTCGACAAGGGCAGCGAGCGTATTCTGGGATGTAGTGGATTTGCCAATGCCTCCCTTTCCGTAAAACGCGATCTGACGCAGAGCAGCCATTCTTACTTCCTTTTCGTGTTCGAACCGTCCGAGGCGATGCCGCGACATCGGACGCGGCTGGTTCCGTCGCAGCCCAAGAACAATTTTCAAGCGCCGTGCCAATTGAGCTGATTGATAGGGCAGAACGGAAACTGGTGCTCCCGCAAACACTTAAGGGGATAAAATACCGGACCGAAGAATCCTGAGTCGTGTCACGAAGCCGACAAAATTGACGACAATGTCGCACATATGTCGTGAGGCCGTCGGAGAGCCACGGTAACTCTGCGCAAGCACGTCTCCGTCGAATGAGCCGCACTTGACGCAAATGCTGGCAATTGGAAAGCGGCGCGGAGCTCTAGCGAAATCGTTTGCGGTCAAAAAATCGCGCAAGCAGTGTTGCACCGCTGCCAAGCGCATGCAGCCACCCGTGTCGCAAACCTGACAAAGCTTTCGCACTGTGGACCAATAGCAAACTCGACCCGCCCGAAACTCGCGAGTTAATCACCGCGCAATCGGCCTGGCACGACGAGTGCTAGGACCGACCGAGACACAAACTACATTTCGGTTGGAGCCAAAGACAGCATGAACATCGTGGTCTGCATAAAGCAAGTGCCTGACTCCGCACAGATCCGGGTTCATCCGGTTACGAACACGATCATGCGCCAGGGAGTGCCGACAATCATCAATCCTTACGATCTTTTCGCCTTGGAAGAAGCTCTTAAACTGCGTGACCGGTATGAGGGTAAAGTCACTGTGCTTACCATGGGTCCGCCCATGGCAAAACAAGCGCTGGAGAAAGCTCTGGCATACGGCGCAGATGAAGCGGTACTCC
>NZ_JBFUAY010000459.1:0-1749 GCF_056406015.1 Rhizobium sp. P1_E1
ATTCAAACCAGAGCAGATGAGCATTGGGCAACGTAGGGTGCGCATGCAGCTGGCATGACGGTCTACAATGAGTTTCTGCGTCCGGACGAAGTCATCAAAATAGTTTCGAATCTTACTGTCGATGATGAGGCTTTCATCGTCGGTGGACAGGCGACATTTCTTTGGGCTGGCTTCTACGAAACTGTGCAGCCCGAGCTCGAAAAGTACAAACCATTCACGAGTAAAGACATCGATTACTATGGCGGTGTGCAAGCGGCCGAAAAATTAGCGGAAGCCATCGGTGGCACCGTCAAGACACCTGACAAAGACAGTATGAATTCGCCAAGTACCGCAATTGTCGAAGCGAATATGAACGGCCGTCCAATTATCGTGGACTTCCTCCATGACATCATTGGTGTCAAACGAGAGGAATTTCGAAACGGCGTAACCACCATCATGCTTCGAAGCGAAGACGGCTCCACCATAGAGGTGGCGGTGATGCACCCTGTGCTGTGCCTGAAAAGCCGTATCGGCAACATTATGAGCCCGGCGACACAACGACGCGATGAGATCGCAATCCGTCAGATAAATGCCGCATGGTGGGTTGTCCGGACTTATATCGACGACGCCCTCGAAGACAACGACCACAAAGAAGCGGTCCATTGCCTATCAGATCTGTTTTGCTTCCTGAGAAGCCATCAGTTTGGCCGGAATGCTCACGACGTCACGGGTACCGACGTCCTCGACATACTCAAACATTTCGTGGACGACACAAGGCTAGACGAGCGATGGCGGAAGCGAACATTAATACCGGCAATCGAGAAGATTGAAAGCAGGCGGGAAGCGCGCGCGAGGCGAGCAACCGGAGGAATGGGAATATTATCCTGAACATTAGAAATCAGCAGAATGCCGATGAGAATCAGCGCAGTAGCAGCCCGCGGATTTTTTTCCGAGCGTTTGCGAGCGCTACTCCCTTTGTGTGAATTGCGGGGACAAGTCGATATCGTCACAGTGTCTTTAAGATTTTTCTGCTGAACTGTCGGCATGCCGAAGCCTCCGAGATCAAAACCCCTCCTTCGTGACACCGAGGCCCCGATCCGTTCCCGGCCGCGAGGCAAGCGAAATCCAGCCCAGCCACAGCTCCCTTTCGATCCCATGCCTGAGCGCGTCGAGCCGGCGCTGGCGGAGTTGAAGTCCCGTCCCCCAAAGGGAAGCGCGTGGAGCTGGGAGCTGAAATGGGATGGCTATCGCCTCGCGGTTCATATCGAGCCCCAAGGGATCCGGATCCTCACCCGCGGCGGCCATGACTGGACGCACCGGTTTCCGGCCATAGAGCAGGCCGCCCGAGCGCTCGGGCCGGCGACGATGATCATCGACGGCGAAGCAGTCGTGCTCGACGAAGAGGGCCGGCCGGATTTCGGGCTGCTGCAGCAATCGCTGGGCGCATCCGGCAAACAAGCTGGCAACCGTGCCTCCAACGCCGTCCTCTACGCTTTCGATCTTATCTACCTTGATGGCCACGATCTGCGCGGTGTCGAATACCGGTCCCGCCGACACCTTCTCGAGGACACGTTAAACGGTCCAAGGAATGACCAGGTCGGCGCCGTCAGGCTATCGGAAACACTTGATGCCGAACCGACTGTCCTGCTTGAGCATGTCTGCCGCCTCGGCCTGGAAGGCATCGTCGGCAAGCACCTCGACCGGCCCTATCGTTCCGGCCGGACCGGGGATTGGGTGAAAGTCAAATGCGTCCAGAGCGAGGCCTTCTTC
>NZ_JBFUAY010000460.1:0-1730 GCF_056406015.1 Rhizobium sp. P1_E1
GCGAGGGGCGGCGCGAGTGAAGCGCCTGGATGACCTGAGCCAATATGGCCACGGCGATCTCGGCGGGGTTGGACGCACCTATATCAAGCCCGATCGGAGCGTGGATGGTTGAAAGTGCATCGGCGCCAAAGCCGTCCGCGGCAAGGCGTTCGGTCCGCGCGGCGTGGGTCTTTTGACTGCCGAGTGCGCCAATGTAGAAGCAGCCGGTGCGCAATGCCGCGGCCAGGGGAAAATCATCGATCTTCGGATCGTGGGTGAGCGCGACCAAGGCGGTGTAACGGTCGAGCGGATCGGCCGTAAGCGCATCGGCAGGCCAATCGGCGGACAGCAGCACGTCAGGAAAGCGATCCCGCGTCGCAAAGGCCGTGCGAGGGTCTATGACCCGCACATCGAAGCCAGCGAGCCTTGCCATCTGCGTCAGACATTGGCTGATATGGACGGCGCCGATGATGGCAATACGCGGGGCGGGCATGTAAACGTTGACGAAGCCGCTTGCGGAAGCGCTGTCGAAGGCTATAGAGCGGCCGGACCGAAAGGCACGTTCGACGAGTGCGACAAACGGTTCCTCGATCGGGTCACCTTCCAGGATGACATGCTCCTCGTCGGCATGATGATCGGTCAGAAGCACTGCGGCAACACGTTTTCGACGCGCGGCGTTCAGGCTTTGCAGACTGTTGAGGCGCATCAGCCGATCCTTTCGACATAGACGCGGATGCGCCCGCCGCAGGACAAGCCGACTCGCCAGGCAGTTTCGTCCGCGACACCGAATTCCAGCATCTGCGCCTTGCCGTCGGCAATCACATCGATGGCCGCCGTGATCACCGCACCTTCGATGCAGCCGCCGGAGACCGAGCCTTCGAAATTGCCATCAGCGTCGACCACTAGATGGCTGCCCGCCAAACACGGCGCCGAACCCCAGGTTTCGATCACGGTCGCAATCGAAACATCACGACCAGCTGCTATCCATTCTTCGGCAGCAAAAAGGGGGTCGGTTGCGTATATTGCGGTTGTCATTTCGGCCCTCAGGTCAATGGTCGTTTAGTCCTGCAAAGATCTTGGCGATATCCGTCTCTTTGACGCTATCTCCGACATACCAGCTCAAAGTGTCGTAGAATCCGAGAAAGGACCCCTTCGTTTTTGCAAGAAGCGCCGTAGCTTCTGCACTTGAGATCGAAAGCCTGGCGACGAAGAAACTGACAAGAACAGCCTCAGCCCTAGGGTGGGCAAAGACGAGGGCTGTTGGAGAATTGGGCGAAATCAGTGGCAACACAGGAGCGGGCAACTTACATGGCAGAGTAACTGACAAGCGGATATCGCGCGAGGATGCCGCAGCTTCGATCACGAAAGCCTCCGCATCGAGAACCCAAGCGGAGCGTGCCGTATCGAAATAGCGGAAATCGCGCTGCCTCAGCGTCAAGCTCACCGTCTTCGTCTCGCCAGGCTGCAGATGCAGCTTGGCGAAGGACTTGAGTTCGCGGATTGGCCGCTTCAGGCCGGGCGCAAGCGGGCGCACATAAAGCTGGACGACTTCCTTGCCGGCGACCGATCCGCTGTTACGGACAGTAACACGCACCGTGCAACTCGTATCCGCGCCGATCTCGCTCTTGTCGAGCTCCATATTCTCATACGTAAACGAGGTGTAGCTGAGCCCGTGCCCGAACGGGAAAGCGGGGACGATTTCTTTTAAATCATAGAACCGATACCCGACGAAAATACCCTCGCTATAGACA
>NZ_JBFUAY010000461.1:0-1705 GCF_056406015.1 Rhizobium sp. P1_E1
GCCGTAGTGCTTGACGATATCAGTTACTTCGATAATCGGCGTTCGACTATTGACATCAGACATGATCAGCGCTCCCCGGTAACCTTGCGGCGGATGAAATTGTTGAAGAGGACAGCCAGCAGCAGCATCGAGCCGAGGAAGACCTGAAACCAGTCCGAGTCGAACTTGGTATAGGTCAGGCCAATGGAAACCGAGCCGAAGATGATCGCGCCGAAGAAAGCGCCGATCGCCGAACCATAGCCGCCTGTCAGCAGGCATCCGCCAATGACGGCGGCGATAATCGCCTCGAACTCTTTCTGAAAGCCGCGTCGGGCGTCGGTCGAGCCAGCATCGAGCACGGTAATGATGGCGACCAGTGCGGCCGCGCATGCCGTCAAGGCGAACAGGCCGGTCTTCACCCTATGGACAGGGACGCCTGAGTTTCTCGCTGCATTCGGATCGCCACCGGCTGCGAAGATCCAGTTGCCCATGCGGGTGCGCAGGAGCACCCAGGTTGCAGCCAGGGCAAGTGCGACGAACCACAAGACCGACACGGGGATACCTGTGACCTTCGGCATGCCGTTCGGAAATTTGTCGATCAGATCGTGATCTGCGAGCCAGAGGAATACGCTCTTCAGCGCATCGCCGGAAAAGAGCCCGAGCAGCGGACTGTCCTTCACACGGTCGCCGATGCCGCGAAGCTGTGTCGAGCCGCCGGTCGCCCATTTCAGGCCGACGAGCGTCAGGCCACGGAGAATGAAGAGGAATGCCAGGGTCACGATGAACGACGGAAGGCGCGTGTGAATGACGATCTGCCCATTGATCGCCCCCATGAACGCGGCGAAGAGCATCGTCATGACGATGGCAACCGAAAGCGGCTGGCCGAAATTCGTGAGGATGACGCCGAAGATCAATCCCGCAAAGGCCACCATCGAGCCGATCGAAAGATCGAACTCGCCGCCTATCATCAGAAGCGCTGCTGCAATGGCAAGGATTCCTAATTGCGACGCCGGCGCCATGATGGTCATCAGGCCGGAAAGCGAGAACATGGTACGGTCAGCGGTGAGAAAGAAAAAGACGATGACGAGAACAAGGCCCGCCACGGCACCAAGCTCAGGCCGCCGCATCATATGCGTCAGAACACTTACTTGTTTGACGCGCTCATCGGCCTTCGGCGCAGCCGCCGTTCTCTGCTCAAGCGAAGCCATAACTCCTCCCACGGATCATAATTTAGGTAGCGTTGGCGCTGCTCGGCAGCGCGGTCAGTCAGCCAAACCCCCTCCCCCATCAAGGGGAGGAGATTCTGGGAGAATGCCTTTCGGCAATTCCAGTCAGCGAATGCCCTTGGCGGAAAGGTCCACGACTTGGGCGGCCTTTTCCTTGGTGATAAGGTTCGGGCCGGATGGAACATTACCCCCGGGGATAAGCCCGTATTTGGCATAGTTGGCCAAGAATACGACCGGCAGATAGCCCTGCAGGAACTGCTGCTGATCGATCGCGAAGGCTGCCTTACCGTCGGCCACGGCCTTCAGGAAATCAGCTGAAAGGTCGAATGTCGCCACCTTGATCTTGCCGGTCATTCCGACATCCTCGACGGCCGCGAGCGAAGGCTCGCCGGCCGTGCCGGCACCAAGCGCCATGACAGTATCGACACCCGTATTGGAACTCAGCGCCGCCTTGACCTTCGCACGGACATCAGCCGGATCGTTGCTGACCGGTAGAACCG
>NZ_JBFUAY010000462.1:0-1689 GCF_056406015.1 Rhizobium sp. P1_E1
TTACAGTCCAGACCTCAATCCCATTGAGCAGGTCTTCGCCAAGCTCAAGCATCTCATCAGAAAGGCCGAGCCACGAAGCGTCGAAACAACGTGGCGCACCGCCGGTCACATGCTCGACGCATTCGCGCCTGACGAATGCGCAAACTATCTTAGAAACTCAGGATATGCTGCCGTCTAAAAACAGCACGCTCTAGACCGATGAACTGCAGCTGCCAGGGTTGGTTGAGCGGCGTCTCCTTGATCATCCGGAACTGGTCGGCGCACCGCCACAGGGCAAGCCGGCGCCGTTCGGGCGTGGCGTTGATCTGGGCCTCAAGGTCGAGCGCGTCCTTCTCGCGGGCGCTTCGATGGCGTCGACCCAAGCGCCGGCTCTCACCGACTCGGATGCCGGCATCGATGATGCTGTCGGGCAGGTGGATCGCCGGGATCAGGCTGGCATAGCGCGCGGCGGCAACCTCGAGCGTTTCGAGGATCTGCTCGTCCTTCGGGTCCGAGCTCTCTCCATAGAGATCGACCTTCACCACCAACCGATCGAGCAGGCCTTGGACCATGGCCTGGGCGGACACTGCGTCCGGGATGCGGGCGGCCAGCCGGGGCCCGTGATAACCGAGATCGAGCCCACCATCGGGGCCTTTGCAGCGCACCGAACCGATGAGCGTCAGCAGATCCTTGGCGGCAATCAACCTCGGGTAAAGCTCATCGAGCGCGTCCCAGACCAGGCTGGGATGAACCTTGTTGGCATGTTCGACCAGATAGCGGACATAGTCCCGCAGCTGGTCGGTCGATCCGGTGGACAGCAGCGCGCGTCCGGAGAAGATTGGCGTGTAGCGATCGGTGTATCCGCCTTCGACGGCCTCGGCGGCGATGCCGGCGCAGGCGTCGAGCTTGCCGAGGTGGATCAACAACGTCAGCAAGGTCCGGGCGCCGGGTGAGCCTTTCAGCGCCGTCCATCGGTCGCGCACATAGTCCGCGAGGTCCGGCTGCGCGAACCGACGCAAGGTGTCATGGTCGGGGATAGCGAAATGCTCGTTCTCGACGGCATTCTCAAGGATACCGTCGAGCGCGCGGACCCTGACCTCAAGCTTAAGGCTGGACGGGTCACCGGCGTCCATGAGCAGGCGCGGATCGCGCGCGACGATCTCCTGCGCGGTTTCGGCGTCCCACAGCGCAAGCCAGGCGGCGGTCGCGCGCATCGAGGGTATCACAAGCTTCACGCCGTGGGATTCGGCGAACAGCAGCTCGAAGATGCGCGACACCGGAAGGTTGCCGTCCTTACGCAGTCGCGCCAGCCACTTCGCGGCGAGGAAACCGCGTACCGCCCCCTGATTATCGTTATGCAGCCGCACAAACCCCGGCGTGGCCGGGTCGAAGATCGCCCGGTTAATCAGCGCGGTCTGTTCGCCGGGCGTCAGATCGGGCGCGATATCCTTGAGATCGAGAAACGCGACATCGTGCCGGGCTTCGCCATCGGTGTCGGGCACGACGATGGTATCGAGCTTTTGGAGGACGAGCGCAGCACCGATCCGCTCGAGGGCCGTGCGCGCCTTGGCGGCGTCCAGCGCATCGCTCCGCGCGCGCGACAGGTTCGTTTCTTTCAACCGTTCCGCGATCGAGACATCCAGCATCTCCTGCAGCGAGCCGAAACGGCCATGAGTTCGCCAATAGCCGGCCAGCCAGTCGAGGTCGGTC
>NZ_JBFUAY010000463.1:0-1682 GCF_056406015.1 Rhizobium sp. P1_E1
TCCCCGCACTGCATAGCCGTGGATTTTCCCTTCGTTCACTTCCCCAGTAAACCTAAATCGACGAGAAACCATGACCTTGCTTGAAACAACCAGCATCGCCGCCGTCTCGCTTTATGGACTGCTTTCCTCCGCCTATAGGAGTGTACAGGTCCTTCATGCTCGGCGAACTCTCAAGTCGGAAACAGCGGAAAACACCGTCGAAGAGAGCTCTTTGCCAAGTGTGGACATCATTGTGCCTTCATTTAACGAGAGCCCGCGCGTCCTGTCCGATTGCCTGGCATCCCTCGCCAACCAGGACTATCCGGGGGTGTTGCGCGTTTTTGTGGTTGACGACGGTTCCAGAAATCGTGACGCGGTGGTGGCCGAGCAGATCGTCTATGCGGGTGACGCGAGATTTGAATTCATCATGCTCCCCAGGAATGTCGGAAAGCGCAAAGCGCAAATCGCCGCCATTTCCCGATCATCCGGGGACCTCATCCTGAATGTGGATTCAGACACCACTCTCGCCAGCGATGTTGTTTCCAAACTCAGTCAGAAAATGCGCGATCCGGCGGTCGGTGCGGTGATGGGGCAGCTTGTAGCAAGCAATCAGAACGACTCGTGGCTGACCCGATTGATCGACATGGAGTACTGGCTGGCCTGCAATGAGGAGCGCGCCGCGCAGGGCCACTTCGGTGCCGTGATGTGTTGCTGTGGACCCTGTGCCATGTACCGCCGGTCCGCCTTCGTCTTGCTTCTTGATCAATACGAGACGCAGCTTTATCGGGGAAAGCCGAGTGACTTTGGCGAGGACCGTCATCTGACCATCCTAATGTTAAGCGCCGGCTTCCGTACCGAATATGTCCCAAGCGCCATCGCCGCAACCGTCGTTCCTAACGGTTTGGCTGCCTATCTGCGCCAGCAACTGCGTTGGGCACGGAGTACATTCCGAGATACCCTGCTCGGACTTCACCTCCTCCGTGGCATGAACTGGTATCTGACTTTGGACGTCGTCGGGCAGAATGCCGGCCCTCTTCTGCTCGCATTGTCCGTAGTGGCGGGTCTAGCACAGTTCGCCCTGACCGGTTCACTGCCCTGGTGGACGATAGGAACGATTGGATCGTTGACACTGATACGATGCGGCGTAGCTGCTTATCGTGCCAGGCAGCTTAGATTTCTTGGCTTCTCGCTGCACACGCTCGTGAACGTCTTTCTTTTACTGCCCGTGAAGGCTTATGCCCTCTGCACGTTGTCCAACAGTGACTGGCTGTCACGCGGCTCCGGAGTCAACGCTTCAGGCGCCGTTCGGACGCAGAAAGCCTCCGAAACTCCAATGCTTGCGGCCCCCGAAGCTACTTTCAGCGGCGAATGATCGCTGTGTCGCCGCATCTTGCAAACCTCAGGAATCACATGAACGGTCAATCGGATCTACAGGCAGCTGTGGCTGAGACGCTCCGCCGACAAAGCAACCTACCATCCATTTCGATTTCAGAAGCACTCGCTCCCAAACTGGGATCGATATCTTCTATCGCGATCGAGCTCGTCGGCGTTAGCAAATCATATCGTGGGAAGGCCGTAGTTGACGGATTGTCTTTCAACATTGGGTCAGGAGAATGCTTTGGCCTATTAGGCCCAAACGGTGCCGGAAAAAGCACGATCAGCCGTATGATTCTCGGGATGACGTCGCCTGATGCGGGCAACAT
>NZ_JBFUAY010000464.1:0-1677 GCF_056406015.1 Rhizobium sp. P1_E1
CTCTGCGACGTACCACGAGCCCCAAGCCATGATCGGCAGGTGATGCTCGATCGCCAAGGCGGCGATTCGCGACGACTGGTCGGCCAGCATGAGGTCGGGAAGCACCAAGGCGGCTTGAGCGCCGTCGGCCTTCATGCGCGAGAACGCAACATCGAGTTCGCCCGGCTCGCTGACTTGCTGGAGGCTCAAAGCCACTCCTAGGTGGCGGGCAGCTTGCTTGGTGTCCATTTCGAAGGGGAGATATGACACCACCGGGTTTGCCAGCACGCCGACAGTGGCAAGCCCCGGTATGGCCTCCATCAAAAGCTGCAGCCGTTTGGCGGCTAGTTCAGTGGCGTAATAAGTGACACCCGTGAGATTGCCCCGAGGTTTTGCGAGGCTGCTCGCTAAGCCTGCCGCAACTGGGTCACCGCTGATGATGGTCACGATTGGAATCGCATCGGTCGCTGCTTGGGCAGCATGCGCAGCCGGCTGAGACGAAGTCACGATCACATCCACGGGGAGCTGCGCCAGGTCCCCCGCCGCGGCTGCAAGGCGACTGTCTTGCTTACTCGCGCTCCGGCACTCGAAGCTGAGTTCGTGCAGCGTGTAGCCCAGGTCGTGAAGCCCTTGCATGAACATTCCGAACTCGCTGGTTTCGCTCGCATAGGGCATACCGCAAGGCCACCAGGCGAGAAGGCCGATTCGTGGCGTCTTGGCCGACGTCTGCTGCGCGGCGGCGATGGCAGGAAGGCTCATCGCCAGCGCGACTGCAAGTTTGAGGAAGGGACGTCGTTTCGGTTTCATCCGAACACCCCTCGCTGACCCACGGCACATAACGGTGGGATGATGAGATCCGGCTAATTGCTGCAAGTCACATTTCGACGCGCCCCTTCTCCTGAAGGAGCGACCGACGAACAAGCCAAAATATTCAGTGGACGAAAGTATAGTCGATATTGGCGCCCATTGGTAGCGCGGGCAACCTAGTTGGCAGTTGCTGCGAAGCCAGAACAAGGCGCCCCCCTACCCGTCGGACAGCGCGCCGGCGGCGCTGATCAGGCGGCGACGTGCTCCTTGGCAGGAGGTTGGAGGTCCGGCGGTGGAAACTCCAACCAAGAAGGGGTTCGGCACTCGGCTCGTCAGCTCCAGCCTGTCCGCTTTCGGGGAGGTCTCTCTTGATTACGCCCCGACCGGGCTCATCCTGAGGCTGGATGCGCCACTTCAGAAGCTGCAATATAAGAACTGTTCCGACGCCGAGGAATAGTTTGATTGCGACGCTAGGATGGCCGGCGCTCGATGAATCAAAGACATCGATGATGTCATCGCGAGACGTTTGGATCTTCCTTGTTCCACGCAACAGCGAACCCGATCCAAAAGTCGGTTCACGACGGTCTGGCAGTTGCTAAGGTTTGTCGACAGGCTCGCCGTTTGGGTTGGGCACCGGTGCCTCCCTTGTATCTCGAGCCGGGTGTTGGTGATCGTCAGGCTCCGGTGGAACTTCTTTACGGTCAGGGTGATTGACCGGCTGGTCTTTAGGATTGCCCCCTTTGTCATTATTCTTTTTGGACATGGCCAGTTCCTCCATTCAACAGTACGAACAGACTTGCGAGATCGAAAGTTCCGAGACAGCCAGACTGCCGTGGTCAGAGCATATGGTCCATCTGCAGCACAGCCACCGGCCATTCGCCAGGATGACGC
>NZ_JBFUAY010000465.1:0-1668 GCF_056406015.1 Rhizobium sp. P1_E1
GCCAAGTACACCGTGCATCGCGAGGATATCGAGATTTTATTCAAGCAACAGATCACTGGAAGGAAGGTGCGGGAAGATCTCTGGTGCCCCTTTGATCGCAGGCAGGAACCAAACACTATCGCAGCAGCGACCGTTGCGATCGAGAAAAACCAGCGCGATATTGAGGAAGAGATTTTGAATCAATACGATACGAAGGAGGTACGCTCAAAGGCACCTCGAAAAGTCATCACCGCGCCACCAAATCCAGGGAAGAATGTAGTTCGGCTCCGGGGTACAAAATCACTTAAGCAGGAGCTCCTGGATGGAGCRGATGAGTTTGACGCGCTCTAACGCATTGCACTTCATCGCGATGCCCGGTGTTTCCTCGGCTGAATAGGCGCGGCTCACAACCAAGTATCTCGACGCGTGTGAACGGCCTTGGCCATGCCGCGCATGCATTGCCACAACTCGACACGATCGACGCTGGTTTCGTGATGTAGCTGCTCAACCACATCAGCGATCAACGCGATGGACGCCTCCTCCAGGAATGCACGCACACAAGGCATTAGTTTCTTTGGATACTCTGTAGTGAGGATCGCCGCACGCAGGCCCTCGGCATCGAGTATTTCTCTATAGCTCGTGCTCGCAGAGCGTGCGGCTATCTCTAGCGCGGGTTCTCCTTTCTCCCTCTGGCGCCTTGTTGGCCGTGGATTTGAGACGAGGACACTTAGCCCTAAGACCGAGAGCAGGCGAATTGCATGGGCCCAATCGAGTTCGCCAATGGATCCGCTTTCCAATTCCTCCACCGTGGTGGGTGACAAGCCGCACAGGTCGGCAACACGCTCCTGGGTTAAACCCATGTCGGAGCGGCGGGTACGCACCGCTAATCCGATCGCAGCGAATTCATACATGATCATTGCCCGCAGCAGAGATCACCAGCGCACCCGCGAAATCTCTTCGTCCACCACATCGAGGAATACGTCCGACCTCTCCTCGGGCGTTAGCGTGTCGTATTCGGGCGGCATACCGCCCAGCAGCATTTCGATGGGAGTCAAACCGGCGTATATCTTCTGCGGGCTTCGCAAGAAGCTCCAGAGCAGGGTCGAGTTGACATCGGCCTCTAGGTATTTCTGGATGGTTTGCGTCAGCAGTGACTTGTCCAGGCGCTCGTTGAGCTGAAACGCAGGATAGCGCCGGTCATCGACTCGGTTTGGAGACGAAAGGAAAATGAATTCACCGGCAACCGCGCGTTCGTAAACCACCTCCGGCGAACACTTCAGATGATCGGCCATTTCTTGGGCTGTCAGCACCCCATATAAATGTGCAAAGCGGCCACGGTTCTCGCTGCCGACGGTTGGGTGGGGAGGTTCGACATCTGGTCCAATCATGGCATGTCCTTTCGCTCGCGCAGCAGCTGGCGCAACCGGCGCTCGTCTGCGCTAACAAACCCTGTCGCCGGATTGATGGTCAGCAGGTTCTTGCAAAAAGGCCGAAACAAATACGCCTTGTCGTCCAGGGCCAGCCAGTGCGGGCTGTAAGGCCGGTTGGCACGCAACCAGGCGATGCACTCCCATTCCCGCGGGTACAGCTCCAGGCCATCCGGAAACTGTCGAGGGTCCAGATCCTTGGAGTCAGGCGTGACTCCGACGATGCGCTCTGATATGTCGTAAGAAAAATAATGCTTCAGGG
>NZ_JBFUAY010000466.1:0-1666 GCF_056406015.1 Rhizobium sp. P1_E1
GGGCGGTCGCGACCGGCAGCGCGCGGGTGGAGGACTGCTGAGATCTGGGCGGAACAGATGGCGTAAACGCTCGACGGCAGTTCTATGCTCCGTGATCATTGCTGTTGGGGGTTGGCTTGCCTGTGGCGGCGCCGACGTTCTCCCCGATCTCGGCACTTTGGCCAAGAAACCGACGACGGATTCATTGTCGACCGCATTTTCGATGTGCGACGGAAGCCATCGCGCGAACTGCGTCGTCGACGGCGACACCTTCTGGTTCGAGGGCGAGAAAATCCGCATCGCCGACATCGATACGCCTGAACTCAGCCCGCCCCGGTGCGAGGCGGAACGGATAAAGGGTGAGGCGGCAAAATCCCGCCTGCTGACGCTACTCAACACTGGAAAATTCTCGCTAGCGGCCGGGTTCCGTGACGAAGACAAATATGGACGCAAACTGCCAACCGTATTTCGTGCAGGCAATTCGCTGGGCGATGCCTTGATCAAGGAAGGGCTTGCCCGATCATGGGATGGTGCCCGACACGGCTGGTGCCAGGGCGGGTGACAGCCATCTTCACCTTCCCTGCACGGGAGAGGGATATGGGCTTGGGGAAGGGGAGGAGGGAACCGTCCCCTTTCTCCATGGGAGGAAGTTTGAAGGAGGGGCATTGCCCTTCCTTCATGGGGTGAGATTGAGAGGGGCGGCAGAGCTCCCTTTCATAGCCGCTCCGCTCGGTCGATCCGGCTGGAGGGGCTCATGTGAATAGGCAAAGACCAGAGGCGACAAGCCGCCTCTGGTCTCGACCTCAGCCGCTCGGATCGAAAGGCTCTTTGTCCTCAAGGCCGATGTGCCATCTTTTGTCGGTCCACCGCGACGGGAGGTAGATCTCATCACCGCCGAAGTKCGCAATGATGATCTCGCTGGCCTCGTGGAACAAACCGAAATCGACCTTGTTGTCGACTGCCCAAAGCAGCGCTGCAGACAGAAACTCCCGCGAGATATCGGCGGGAAGATGCACTTCCGCATCAAAATTTCGGCGCAGTCGTTCAAGCCAATCCGGCTGTTGATCCGGCCGCTTCTGATCTTCTTCCACCACACGAGCGAATTGATGCTTTGTCATCAGAGTCTCCTTTTCGTTTTCTGACGAAAGGTGTCGGCACCGTAGTCCGTGAGGGGTCAGGGACCGCGGAACGCGGCCGCCCTGCGGCGAGCGGAGGAACCGATTTTCTCTGTGCCGCTTGCGGCGTTGGGAAAATTGGAGGGGCCGCGATGTCCTTGACGCCGGAACGGCGGGTGCAAAATGGGACGTCAGAGAGAGATAGAACCGCGTCCTGAAGGGATGCGACCGCTTGCCATCTCCGATGGCGACGGGAGGCTCCGGCTGTCTCCGGACAATGAGATTTCGCAGAGGCATGCCTCTTGCTGAGAGAGGATCGTAACCCGGCGGGGCGGAGACCGCGTGCGGGCTCCGGTCGCAGTGCGACTAGAGCCGCGCGCCATCGGCGCCTCGCCCGAACGCCATTCTTCACGAAAATGAATCGGTCGCACCTGTAGGATTCACATATGTCGTTGGACGTAGCGGCGCTGTGTGACGATCATGCCGGCATGATTTCGCAACCCTACCAGCTTTATGTCGAACGAACGGATCCAGCCAAGAACATGGCGCGGTACTATGCCATGGAGATCGGG
>NZ_JBFUAY010000467.1:0-1644 GCF_056406015.1 Rhizobium sp. P1_E1
GTTCGAGAACGACCGCACGCTCCCGACGACCGATTACGAGCTTCGAGACGCCGACGACTTTGTCCGATGCCATCGCATCTCGAATGACGGCAAACGCTTCATGTCCGACCGGGTCGTCGGGCATAAGGTAATGGGGCTTCTCGAGATAGACCCATTCGATGCTCTCGGCCGGCACGAACTTGTCGATGTCGATGGTCTTCACCGTATCAAGAGCCACGGAGTCGAGGTCGTCGTCCGTCAGAATGACGTAGTCGTTCTCGCCGCGGGCGTAGCCCTTGGCTTCGTTTTCGTCCTTCACCGGCTTGCCCGTCACCGAGTCGACGTACTGTGAGACGACACGATTTCCTGTTTCCCTGTTGAGCGTGTGGAAGCGAACCTTTTCGCTGTCGCTTGTCGCCGGACTCATTGCCACGGGACATGTAACCAGCGACAGCTTRAGATAGCCTTTCCAGTAGGGGCGCGGCATGGCTGGTCTCCTCAGCTCGCTTTACGCTGCGCGGCCGGCGCCGCCGCGGATTTGCCCGAGGCGCGACGGGCCTTGTCGCGGCTGGAACCGGCGTTGGCATTGGCGGCCGTCCGCTTCGGCTTGCTCTCCGCGGCCTTCACCATCCTGGCACTCTCTCGAAGCGCGGCAAGAAGGTCGTTCGGTTTCGAGACCTTGACTTCCTTGCGCTTCGGAAGCGCCTTACCTTCGATCTTCGCCTTCACCAGTTCCGCCACGGCGGCTTCATAGCGGTCATCGAAGGTCGCAGGATCGAACTCGCCCTTCTTCGTCGAGATGATGTGCTTTGCGAGATCAAGCATCTCGCCCACGATTTTCATCTTCGGCATTTCTTCGAAAGCCTTCGCAGACGAGCGGACCTCGTAGTCGTAGTTCAGCGTCGTTGCGATCAGACCCTTGCCGTGCGGTCTGATCAGGACCGTGCGCATCCGTCGGAAGAGGACCGTGCGGGCGATGGCCACGACCTTCGACTTCTTCATTCCGTCCCGCAACGCGGCGAAGGCGTCGCCGCCCATCTTGTCGGGCGTCAGATAGTAGGGCTTGTCGAAGTAGACGTCGTCGACATCGGCGCAAGGAATGAATGCCTCGATCTCGAGCGTCTTGTTGCTCTCGGGGATCGCTGCGGCCACTTCTTCGGGGTCGATGATGATGTACCGGCCGTTCTCGATCTCGAAGCCCTTCGTCTGAGCTTCTTTCGGAACAGGATCTTCGGTCTCGCTGTCGATGAAGACGCGATTGACGCGATTGCCAGTTAACCTGTTGATCGTGTGGAACGTGATGCGTTCCGAGGTGCTAGCGGCGGTGTAGAGCGCGACGCCGCACGACACCTCGCTAAATTTGAGGAAGCCCTTCCACTGAGCACGATGACCACCCGCCATGACCCTTCACTCCCGAATCACTGAGTCGCGACTCAAGACTCGACGAGCTGATTCGTTCCGACTTGAAACGAATCATTTTTCAATGGCTTACGCCTGTTGCTTAGGAAACTGATTCCGGTCGCGGATCACCATTTCGATAAAGCCTGGTCGGCAGTGTTAGCCGTTGCCGGAACTTCCTGATTCATCAGTCGTTTAGGAAGAGAACTCAACAGGAGGCACTTCCCAACGGCAAACACCAGCCGAGGCCGCGCGCAAGATCGAGCC
>NZ_JBFUAY010000468.1:0-1642 GCF_056406015.1 Rhizobium sp. P1_E1
GAAGCTTCGGGTTGGATGTTTGCCCCAATATCTTGCATAATCAGAACAGCCAGCTTCCCCGCCAACGTGATGACGAACTTGCCGTCGTTCTCTTCTACCGAATATCCAAAAAGCAACGAGTCGCTCATCTCAGTTATTCCTCCCTAGACCGAAATGCAGCCAAAAGACCGTTGCCTCGGGCTGCGCAGAAACAATTGCCGCGGAATGCACTCGCGAGAATACATTCCGCGCCGGAGGGACACACCTAGACGGCGCGATGGATCGCGTAAGACCTGCGCCGGACACTCTGCCCGCGCTTCCAAAGGGACACCTCGTGCCGGGAAAGGGCCAAAGCACTGCGGCCGGCATTCAGCAGGCTCCAATACTTCTTCTTGTTGCCTGCCGCCCTGTGCTGTTTCGCCAATGCGAAGCAGTTCTTGGCTAGACGTAGGTGTTTTCCAGCTGGCGAAGTCCAAAAACCGCGGCTAGGTTTTGTCGAAGATGTTGCTGCACGCGATGCTTGAAGAAAGGGATTTCTTGCATAAGCCATTTCCATTCTCCTCTTTTGAAGTCATGCGTCCCGCTRTACGCAATCTGTAGTTGCCGATAGCCGATCATTCTTTTGGGTGTAGTGGTGGTATAAAGGTATTTTTCGTATGTTGTGATAACCACTGTGAGCTAAAAAAGGATTCACTTAAATAGGTACTATTACTTAGCTTTGCCGACGTGCTGAGCAACAACTCACGGCCGCTGATGTCATTTGACGGTTTTCCCGAGCCACTCTCGGAGACGCAGTGCACGCGCGCCTGGGCGAAACTGTTCAGCAGCGCCTGCACGCTGAGCTTGCCGCCGTGCATGTTCGGAAAGAGGGCCGCTGCGCCTCGTTTCCTGGGCTTCTTCAGCCAGCAACGAAGGGCTTGCTGTGCGTCCTTTGTGAGTGGCGTACCTCGCTCTTTGCGGCCTCTTCCGATGTATTGCACCTATCCACCGCGGCCGAACATTACCGCGTCTCGGTCGAGATCGATGACCTCGGAGAGCCCCGCCACCCCGTTCGCGCGGCCAGCAGTAGAAGAGTGTGATCGCCGCGTTCCAGCCATGTGCTTCGATCCGTACAGTCCAGAATCGCTTCAATCTCGGGCCTGGTGAGAAACTGAAGCCTCCGCTTGTCACATCGCTCGGTAAGCTCCCGGTGGCCGCCTTGCGAGGTTGATGCGAATATCGGAAGTCCTTCTGTAATGGGCGTACTGCGCGCTATTCCCAATACGACTACAATCTCGCGGGAGCTGGTCCCGCTTCCGGCAAGTCGCAGCATTTATCGTAATGTCTCATGCTCAGTCTTCTCTTTGCCGGCTCAAAATGTCCTCGATCATCACGAGGTATCGATGCCAAACGTTGCTGACCCAGGAGGTAATCTTCAGTGCCGAAAATTGGCCGGTCTTTGATTGGAACGGTGGCCGGGTTCACGTCTGAAATCCGCAACAAGGCCGCTCAATTAAGTAAATTTACTCATTTACTAGCGCCACCAACCCAGGTTCAAGTGAGACGCATTATTAAACCTACGATGGAACGATCCTTTCGATCGTCACATCGCTACCGGGAGCGTAAAATGGCAGACGATTATCTCAAATACGGCGATAGATTGCGCATCATCAACGCATACGGA
>NZ_JBFUAY010000469.1:0-1639 GCF_056406015.1 Rhizobium sp. P1_E1
GCTGATGAGCGAGGGCGCCAACGTGCTGCAGGTGGCGATGGACAGCGGCTTCGGCTCGATCAGCGCCTTCAACAAATCCTTCCGCCACATCGCCGGCATGTCACCATCGGACTTCCGCCGTGATATCCGGCTGGTGACGACGGTTCCGGCCGGCGCTTTCCGGAACTAGCTCAGGGAAGCCACAATTCGGCGTTCTGTGCGTCTGCCTGCGACTTGTCTTTCACTGGGCAAAAAAGAACCAACGCCTAAGGTGACGGCAGAATACGCACATTTTCTGTGCAAGTGCATGCACTATTGCATTTGCCAGGAAATTGGTGCCATCGCACTCTCAATAAAATCAATGATTTATAAATTGGCACACACTTTGCTTCGATAGTTGCAGAGTTGGTGGCTAGGGTTCCGGCGTCGCAAGGCGTGGCTGGTCCGAGAGCTACCACCGGCAGGGGAGACATCCCGCCGGGTGCACGGCGGGACAAAAGCCCGGGAGACCTCGTAAGCCAAGGGATTGGCGGCACGATGGTCATTGCCGATCCCTTTTGAAGAAAAGCAAAAGGGGAATTTCAATGCAGACTTTTTCGAAGATTCTATCAATTGCCGCGCTGACGGCGTCCCTGGCGCTGGGACTCGGCTCCATCGCGAAGGCCGAACAGAAGACCGACTTCAAGGTCGCCTGGTCGATCTATGTCGGCTGGATGCCCTGGGGCTACGCCGCCGATCACGGTATCGTCAAGAAATGGGCCGACAAATACGGCATCAAGATCGAGGTGACCCAGTTCAACGACTACGTCGAATCGATGAACCAGTATACCGCCGGCGCCTTCGATGCCGTGACGCTGACCAATATGGACGGCCTGTCGATCCCGGCTGCCGGCGGCGTCGATACCACAGCCGTGATTGTCGGCGACTTCTCGAACGGCAATGATGCCGTCATCCTCAAGGACAAAGCGAGCCTTGCCGACATCAAGGCACAGAACGTCAATCTCGTCGAATTTTCCGTCTCGCACTACCTGCTCGCCCGCGCGCTCGAAAGCATCAAGCTGACCGAGCGCGATGTGAAAGTGGTCAACACCTCCGACGCCGATATGGTCGCCGCCTACAAGACGGCTGACGTGACCGCGGTCGTCACCTGGAACCCGCTGGTCTCGACCATCCTCGAGGATCCCACGGCCAAGAAGGTCTTCGACAGCTCGCAAGTGCCGGGCGAGATTATCGACCTGATGGTCGCCAATTCAGGCGTGCTGAAGGACAATCCGAATTTCGGCAAGGCGCTCGCCGGCATCTGGTATGAAACCGCAGCATTGCTGACTGCCGACAGTGCCGACGGCAAGGCTGCACGCGAGGCGATGGGCCAGGCATCGGGTACCGATCTCAAGGGCTTCGAATCCCAGCTTGCCGCCACCAAGCTGTTTGCCAAGCCGGCCGATGCCGTTGCCTTCACTGCCTCGGGCAGCCTGCCGAAGACAATGGATCTCGTCCGCAACTTCCTGTTCGAAAAAGGCCTGCTCGGCAATGGCGCGCCGTCCGCCGACGTCATTGGCATCGAAATGCCGGACGGCAAGATCCTCGGCGATAGCGGCAACGTCAAGCTGCGCTTCACCGAGACCTACATGAAGGCCGCCGCCGACGGTTCGCTCTGAGC
>NZ_JBFUAY010000470.1:0-1639 GCF_056406015.1 Rhizobium sp. P1_E1
GCCGCGACGCGGATGACGACCGACATTGCTTCCATGCTGGCTCGCAGCGTCGATGACGATCAAGTCTTCACCTCGCCCGCCGAAGACCTCTCGATGTTCGAGACGATGACGAACGGCGTCACGGCGGCCGAGGTCAATCAAGCCTTGCTGCATGCATTCTCCGGCAACGGTCCACAGGTCGTGCTACAGACGACCCAATCACCTGAGGGCGGAGCCGATACGGTTCGGCAAGTCTATGATGCTTCAAAGGCTATTGCTGTCTCGGCTCCATCCGGTGCGGCCGATGTCGCCTGGCCCTACACCCATTTCGGCGAACCGGGTGCCGTGGTCGAACGCCGTACGGACGAGGATCTGGGTTTGACCATGGTGGGCTTTTCCAACGGCGTGCGCCTTACCGTCAAGCCGACCAGGCTGCGTGCCAACGAAGTGCTGGTACGCGAAGATATCGGCCGCGGTCGGCTGGGCCTGCCGCACGACCGTTCCGCTGCGATCTGGGCATCTCCGGCCGTCGTGCTGTCCGGCCTGAAGGCCATGGATTACCAGGATATCCAGAAAGCACTGACAGCCAACATTGTCGGCGTCGACTTCTCGGTCGGCGACAGTTCCTTCAGGTTCGACGGTCGCACGCGGACGGAAGATCTTGCGACGCAATTGCAGCTAATGGCGGCATACACTTCCGATCCCGCATACCGCCCCGAGGCATTCAAGCGGGTGCAGCAGGAGTATTTGAGCGATCTCGATCAGTATGACGCGTCGCCCGGCGACGTTGTCGTCCGCGATTTGGCCGGGCTCGTGCATTCCGGCGACCCGCGCTGGACCTTCCCTGATCGCGCTGAGTTGTCCGCCGCTAAGCCGGAAGATTTCGAGGCGCTGTTCCGGCCTATGGTTTCCAATGGCCCGATCGACATTACCATCGTCGGCGACGTGACGGTGGACGACGCAATCCGGATGACAGCTGAAACCTTTGGCGCCTTGCCGCCGCGCCCGGAGACGGCGCCGAGCAATGATTGGGGTGACGTGCGTTTTCCGGCCGCGAACAAGACGCCCGTTTTGCGGACCCATAGCGGCAGGGCGGATATTGCAGCCGCTGCCTTGGGAGTTCCAGTCGGCGATTTGCTCTCCGATCTGCCGCGGTCGTTCACTGCTAAGATCGCCACCCACATTTTCCAAAACAGGCTGATTGACCAGTTTCGTATTGCCGAAGGCGCAAGCTATGCCCTGAAGAGCGATGTTGACCTGTCAAGGGAAGTTCCCGGCTACGGCTGCGCCTATTTCTCCGTCGGGACGGAACCGGAAAAGGTCCCGCGTTTCTACGCAGTTGTCGAAGAGATCGCCACCGACCTGCGGTCGCATGATGTTTCTCCGGATGAGCTTGCGCGCGCTCGCGAGCCCATCGTCGAGACATTGAAGCATCAGCAGCAGAGCAACGAATATTGGATTGAAGATCTGCACCACGCCCAGACGGACTCGCGTCGTTTGGACCGGATACGCAATAGTCTCACCGGCTACGGCAAAGTCACCGCCGGAGATATCCGCGTGTTTGCCGCGACCTATTTCAGTCCGGAAAAATTCTGGAAATTCGAAGTGCTGCCGGCGACGGTAAGATAGCGGGCGAGGCCGGTTGCGATCAGGGGCGGCG
>NZ_JBFUAY010000471.1:0-1637 GCF_056406015.1 Rhizobium sp. P1_E1
ATATAGAGGTGGTAGGGCTGCACAGTCATGTTGGCATCATCGTCAAACGGGACGGCGACGTCCAACGACACATTTGAATCAATCACATGCGACTGATTCATTTCCGTGAAGGATGGTACTTGGGCGAGTGGCCGTAGGATATCTGCAAACATACCGAACGTGACGTGGCGCAAGGCCCCCTCCCCGGCTTCACGAGGACAAACAGTATCGACGTAGAAGCGCGAGCTTTCGATCATGACGGATGTGCGTCGAGCCGCCCTGGCGAAAGGAGCTGCGGGAGGACTTGTTCCAGCATGGTAGGGCCAATGGCGGGCAGCAGCCGTGCGCAACCGATCACCACGTCAATATCCCCTATCCGCTAAGGCAAGAATATAGGTCGGTTCGATTTCGTCGAATTGATCGCGCTCCCGACCATTGGATCTGGAGACGTTCCAGGCGAGCCGGTCCGCGACGACGCGCGCCCGGAGGTGGTAGATTTGACCGAGAAGCGCTGCGTCCTTGCTCGACGTCGGCGCCTGGATTGCTATCAGCTTCATGATCCCGCTCCGCAATTGTGCTGGTGCGCGGATCGTGATTTGCGCAAAGAAGCGGTTTGATTCCAGTCGCAAATCTGCGAGTCGCTCGTCGCTGCCGCTGGATGTGGTGCCTTGTCCATACCAAGGCGGCCCGTGCACATAGTACCGCCACCCGCAAAAGTGCGGGCATGAAAACAACCGCTCAGTGACGCTCCACGCCTTCAAGTCGTTGAAAAATATGGTGGAGCGCCGGATGACGGTGTCGGCAGCAAGTTGTTTATTAAATTTTCGTTAACCAAAGAAGGTTTGACGACTCACGCGATACCTGCAACCTTTGCGACGGAAAATGCGCGATCATCGGTGAAAAACCGTCGCGAGGTGAAAATGGATCAGATGACGACACGCAAGCAAACGAGCGAATCCTCCGCTGCGAAGATTACACGCCAAGCGCAGATGTTGTCAGCGCAGTTGCAGTCGCTTCGGACACATATGTATCCGCCCGAAGCGATGAAATCGTTGCGCACGTTCACATCACGCGACGTTGCCAGCATGCTCGGGATCGCAGAATCAACCCTCCGCCAAATGTCGTTGGACGGCGAAGGTGCAATGCCGGAGCGGCTGGAGAATGGCCGCAGGAGCTACACGCTGGCCCAGGTCAATGAACTCCGACGATACCTGGCAGCCAAACGTCCTGTGGAAGCGTTGGATTTCTTGCCGCGCCGGCGCCCCGGCGAGAAGCTGCAGGTCATCGCGGTTGCAAACTTCAAGGGCGGATCAGCCAAAACGACGACGACCGTCCATCTTACCCATTATCTCGCGCTGGCCGGTTTGCGAGTGCTGGCAATCGATCTCGACCCGCAGGCATCCTTGTCGGCCATGTTCGGCTATCAGCCCGAGTTCGATGTCAGCGAGAACGAGACCATTTATGCGGCCATTCGCTATGACGAAGACAACCGACGGCCGATGCGCGACATCATCCGCAATACCTATTTTGACGGCATCGATCTGATACCGGGCAACCTGGAACTCATGGAATACGAGCATGAGACGCCCCAGGCGATTGCAAGCGGCGGCGGCCGCGGCGACGGGATCTTTTTCCGGCGGCTCGGCGCCGTCATAAAC
>NZ_JBFUAY010000472.1:0-1623 GCF_056406015.1 Rhizobium sp. P1_E1
GCTGTGAATGGCCCATAAATTGTCCGCTAGCAATTTGAGCGATGCCGGCAGACTTTCGTATGCGGCATGGGTGTTGGACCAGATCGTATCACCTCCAGCCGCCGGAATGACGACGCCGCGAAGGACCGAGAATTTAGGATAGGCATCCACGAAGGTGACATCAGTGTGCCACTGGTCCGCCCTGCCGCCGCCGCGGCTGGAATCGAGATTGAGGATGGAGGCCGTGCCGGTCACCGGACCCTGGGTTGGATGAGGCACAAGGTCGCCCAGGCGGCGTGCGAATGATTCCTGTTGGGCATCGTCAAGATGTTCCTGGTCGCGGAAGAAGATGACCTTGTTTTTCAGGAGAAGCTGGTTGATGGCCGCCACCGTTGCGTCCGAAAGGTCTCCGCCGAGGCGAATACCTCTGATTTCGGCTCCGACGCGGCCGGTCAGCGGCACGACATCGGACACGGGGATGATCTGATTGACGAGAACTGGATTGCTCATGGAAACCTCCTGGCTGATCTTGGAAGAAGACGGCAAGTCACATGCGCCCAACGAAGCATCCGCCGGGCGTTCGAAAATCTCGTTGTTAAAATCTACAGGGCTATGGAACGCTATAATCTATAAAATCAATAGACAAAATATTCTAATTTTGTCCGTTTGCCCGAAACAGCCACCTTCGATAGTTCCTTCTCGCCGATGAATTCCTCACTTGGGGCCTTCAGCGATGCATCGTTTCACCGAAGGCGCTCGTGCCAGAAGTTGGGAGCTCCCAACTTTCGTGACCCCTGAATGACACGCAGGCAAGGCAATCACCCATCAAAAAGCTCGCAGATTCGCGACTTGAACTAAAACGTCGCTCCCACAAATCAGGGTCCGCAGACCAGCAGCGCCTTGGCCACCGATTTGTTCAGCAAGACGCTCAGCGTGGCGGGGATCCTGCTTGTCACTTCGGAGAATTTGGGCCCCGATATCGTCACGCCGTGGCGCTGGGATATGCCGCTGAGCGCTTCCGTCCGGATATGTCGGATACTTCGGGCGCTCGGAACTCAACACCTGTCATCAAGAACTGTTCCCAGCATCGGCTTCGCTTCTATGATGCGAGACACGAACCCCGCCGGTCCGACGGCTTTCACCTCGCGGCTTAAAAAGAGACTATTTCGCGCAAAAAAGAAACAGCCTATGCGTTTGTCGCATAGCTGAAGTGAGAGATTGTCGCTGTTTTAAACCGATTGAACCGCCTATATTCCAACCATCGAAACGACGCCGGAGCCAAGCAAGGTTGCTGACGTCATACAGCCCTCAGGAAAGGGGATTATCATGAACGTAGCACGCTCTTTCAACAACTGGCGCAAGTTCCGTCAGACCGTCACCGAACTCGGCCGCATGTCCAGCCGTGAGCTGCAGGACCTCGGTATCGACCGCGCCGACATCCGCAGCGTTGCCCGCGCATCGATCGCGCGCTAATCGCACAGCACTTGGTATTTAATACTGCTTGACGCCCGCTCCTGACGCGGGCGTTTTTGCGTCGAATGCCATGGCTTAGGTCGGTTTAATCCTCGTTCGTATTGCAAGATATCCGACTTGTATTTCTTGCATAGCTGCAGTGCAGCATAAGGCATTGGCACTATCCATGGT
>NZ_JBFUAY010000473.1:0-1618 GCF_056406015.1 Rhizobium sp. P1_E1
CATAATCAGCTTGCCCCCTGTCCCAGCCGTGACAAGGACTTGAACTAAGATGCCCCTGACCACTTCGCGCCGCCTACTTTGGCTCTGCCGGTCGGGATCACTTGTGCAAATTGTAGCGGCCGACCGCCTTACGAATCAACTTCTTGGCGACATTGACGTCCTGCCAGCCGGCTATCTTCACCCACTTGCCGGGCTCCAGATCCTTGTAGTGCGAAAAGAAGTGCTCAATCTGCTTCACCAAGATATCCGGCAGGTCGGTATAGTTCTCAACCTTGTCGTAGCAGCGCGTCAACTTCGCCACCGGCACGGCGATGATCTTGTCGTCCTTGCCGGCATTGTCTTCCATGACCAGAACACCTATCGGACGCACACTGATGACGCAGCCCGCAACGAGCGGCCAGGTGTTCGCAATCAGGACGTCGATCGGGTCACCGTCTTCTGACAGCGTGTGCGGCACGAAGCCATAGTTTCCCGGATAGGTCATCGAAGTGGAGAGGAAGCGGTGTGCGACGAGTGCGCCGGCTTCCTTGTCCAGTTCGTACTTGATCGGCTTGCCGCCGACCGGCACCTCGACAACGACATTCACCTCGTCCGGCGGGTTCTTGCCAACGGAAATCGCTTCGATACGCATAGGGCCTCCTTTTGTTGAATTTAGGCGCGCAAGCTAGCCCACAGGATCAATCGCGTGAAATCGACCTCTGGATCGCAAACGATGAGGATTTTCTGCCCGAGTTCGACAAGGGCGGCGAGCGTATTCTGGGACGTAGTGGATTTGCCAATGCCTCCCTTTCCGTAAAACGCGATCTGACGCAGAGCAGCCATTATTACTTCCTTTTCGTGTTCGAACCGACCGAGGTGATGCCGCGACATTGGCCGCGGCTGCTTCCGTCGCAGCCCGAGAACAATTTTCAAGCGTCGTGCCAATTGAGCTGATTGAYAGAGCAGAACGGAAACTGGTGCTCCCGCAAACACTTAGAGGGATAAAATACCGGACCGAAGAATCCTAAAGCGTGTCACGAAGCCGACAAAGGTGACGACAATGTCGCACACAAGTCGTCAAGAGCCAGCAGAGCGTAAGCCGCAATGCGCATGCATTTCTTAGTCGAATGACCTGCACTTGATGCAAATGCTGGCAGTGAAAAGCCGCGCTGCACTCCGGTGAGAGAGGATGGCCATCTTTGCCCGGAGACACCGTTTCGGGTTGACATTCGCACGATCGAACGTAGTTTTCAGGCGCAACGATAGCGCATCGCGGTTGCCGATATCAAAAGGGGTGCCGCCGCAATCAATCGACGGGCTCTCAAGCTCGGTAATCGAGAATATCGCACTTGGCGAATTCGATCCGGACATCGCGAAGATCCTGCAAATATGCGATCAAGTAGGGTTACGAAAGCCAATCGAATGCTGGCCCAGCGGCCTTCAGACCCGTCTGGGCGAGAATGGTGTACGCCTCTCCGGTGGCGAGAAGCAGCGCCTTGCGTTGGCTCGAGCTCTCTACCGGGCGATGTTGTTTGATCAACGGCCGTAAAGTCGCTTGTCGGTAAACTCATGCAATTGCAGCGGTCACGGCTTTCCACTGCGCCATGGCGCGGATGCGATGAATATGGGTGGCTAGGGC
>NZ_JBFUAY010000474.1:0-1613 GCF_056406015.1 Rhizobium sp. P1_E1
CCGCAGGACGCTTCCAGCGCCGGGCGGGAGAGGCACGCGAGGAACTCCTCCGTGCCCATGTTCGGAAGATAGGTGTCGGCGCCTATGGCATCGCCGGCGATCCGGGCGACAATGCCGCTGTCCGTGCGGTTGGTCCGCGCCGACAGTGCGTCGATCAGTGTCAACCTGGCCACGACACGAAGCGTATCCGTGTCGAATTCCAGCTCGCCGCTTTCACCTATCATCGGGACCGCGTGCCGGGCAAAACGCCTGGAGCCGTAGACATGGTTAGAGGTTTCGGAGCCGGAATCTACCGAGACGTTCTGCCCGGCGAATGCGAGGACGAGCAGCGCCATGAGGGTATCGTCCTCAATCGGCGCTCGTGCCAGTGCCTCGTGCAGAGCGTCTGTGCGGAAATCGCCGATCATCTCGAGGCCGTTTCGGGTCACGTCGGGACGGGTCTTCGCTGCAACGTCGATACCTTCGTTTTCGTCCTCGCCGCCGGGGGCGGTCGGATCGCCCTTTCCCTTCGCCTTCTTGATCTCCGGCAACCGGAAATGGGCGGACTGCACCTTCCCCTCACGATCAAGATACATGGCGGTGCAATCGCCTTGGCCGGGCTTGCCRTAGACACGCTCCGCCTTCGGCGGCAATTGCGGTTGGCCCCAATTGTTGAGCTCGACGATGGAACCCTTCTTGGGAAGATTGCTGCTCATCCATTCCTGCTGCGCACCGAGGAATGCTTCGACGTTGGTGGTATAGCGGTTATCCTCGTCGGCCGGTCCGAACAGGTCTTCCGCCCATTCGATGCCATAGGCCTGGCGGAGATCGTCGCCGAAACTCGCATCGCGCGCGAACATGCGGGTCTTGGTGAGGCCGTTGGCGATCGCCCACCAGGATGCTGTGTCACTCTTCTTCGTCTTGTGTGCCTTCCAGACTTCCTTCTGCTCGTCGAGTGACGCCGCGGAAATCGTGCGAAGCTGCTGCTCGCTCGGCATGTCGCCCTTGGCCATGTGATCGAGCATCGCAGGCAGGACATTGGCGAGCAGACGAAGCTTGCGGATCTGTCTGACCGGCAACGCCAGCGCGATCGCAATCGCCTCCTCGGTCCAACCGAGTGCAACGAGACGCTCGATGCCCCGCCATTGGTCGACCGGATTGAGGGGCTCGCGCGCGATGTTTTCGATCATCGATCGCATCGCGCCATTGTCGTTGGCCGCCTCGACGACGATAACATCGATTTCCTCGATGCCGGCGGCGATGGCCATGCGCGTGCGCCGGTGGCCCGCTTCGATGACATAGCCGTTGCCGCTGGCTTCGGCGAAAATGACGGGCGGCTGGATGACGCCGACAGCCTTGATGGTCGCRAGCAGCAGCGCGTCGGCCTGGGGCGTCGACTTCGACTGACGAGTATTGTCGGGATTGTCCTTCAGCGCACGCGGATCGACTTTCATGAGTTGCATGGGAATGTTCCTTTTTCCGGGGATGCGGACGCGGCCTTCTGCCGGTCCTTCCTGTCTTCATTTTTTTCTGAAGACACCTCCCGGACCGCAAAGCGGCGCGACCGGCGCAACTGCGGGCGAGCTGCCCTGCCGCGAAGGATAAGCGGGGCCAACAGCCATGCGAAAGACGAG
>NZ_JBFUAY010000475.1:0-1603 GCF_056406015.1 Rhizobium sp. P1_E1
GCCCTGACGAAAACCTGCTCCGGCAGAATGCTGCAATCTGACCAGGAAAGGCTCTAGGCCTATGACTAAACTTATTTTTTCGGAAAAAATGTTCAGTTCGGCAAGAGAATGCCGTAACCGCATCCCCGGCTTCTGTATAAGCCTTCGATGCCTAAATCTTTCCTGCCGCTATATCCATGAATTTCTTGGTTTTTGACGATGGAGTGGCCATGGCGGATGAATAGTCGAATATTCTCCGGTGTGGCTCAGCCGAGTTATTGGGCGGGTGTTAGCAATATTTTAACCGTAATGGATAAAATACTTTGATCGGACTTCGTTCTGACTTTGGGTTTTGTCATGTCATTGAGGGCTGACGGTGGCTTGAAGGAGGTGTGAAGAGAGGAACGGAATAATGCTGAACAGCACGCTCATCGTGGTTGCCGTCTCCATCGCCGCCGGAGCGACCATTCGCGCTTGGGCCTTTGCAACCTTCGCATTTCTGGTGGTCGCGGCCTTGGGCGCCGTGACCCTGCTAAAAGGCTCCTCCTTGACGGAAGCGATCGTTTCTTGCCTCGAAGTGCTTGTGTTGATGGAGATGTGCTATCTGGCGGGTCTATTCGCCTTCTCGTTGTGGGGGCATAATCAAAAGCGCCGGAAAAAGAACTCGATCGCCGATCGCTCCCATGTCACAGGCAAGCGTCCTCATGGATAATGACTGAGGCGGCAGGATGCTCGGTGTTTGCGCTATGTCAGGATGTCTAAAGGGCGGCGCAATCTTTCAGATTTGTTCCTCACGCTTTAGATCTTTATTTCCAACCCATGTCGTTATCGCAAAACCGCTGCACGCTTTTGCGCGACATGCTTCAGGAGTCCACCCTGGGCAGTAGGGCCTGCCGGGACAGCAGGGCGGAGAGTGTTTTTGCCATGATCGCAAAATCCAGCGCGAGCGTCCATTTGGACAAATACTCGACGTCGAGGGAAACTCTATTCTGATAGCTGACGTCGTTGCGCCCGCTGGTCTGCCAAGGGCCAGTCAGGCCGGGGCGGACGGCCATGTAGGCGTAAGCATGTTCACCGTAACGCGACAGCTCTTCTTTGGTAATGGCGCGAGGCCCGACGAGGCTCATTTGACCCCGCAACACGTTGATCAATTGCGGAAGCTTGTCGAGGCTCGATCGTCTCAAAATACCGCCGACGACAGTGACCTGCGCTTTGGCCGTTGCGTCGGCTCTTATCGTACGAAACTCGAGGCAACCAAACTCTTTTCCCTTATAACCGAGCCGACGATGGGAATTGAATACAAGCCCCCAATCACTTAGCGTTATGATGACTGCAACCGACAGAAGGAGCGGCGACAGAAGGAATAAGACACTTGCCGCAATGATGATGTCCAATGCACGCTTCAGAATTCTGCTGATCCTATGGGATTGTGACGAATTGAATGGACGCCTTTCCTGTCGAACCCTGGCGAAATCCCGCCAAGGTTTGGTTGGGTTGACGCCCTGATTTTTTCCCGCCATCCGCGTCTCCATTAGACAAACCCCAGAAATCACAGCAAAAGCTTGTTTTAATGCAAGTTTTATGTCTGTGACCGAGGTCATAATCTTCATTAAATTCTTTATAC
>NZ_JBFUAY010000476.1:0-1596 GCF_056406015.1 Rhizobium sp. P1_E1
CAACGATGATGAAGGCTGCGCGTGAGGCGTGGGAAACGGCCGGCTATCGTGTGGTCGGCGGAGCATTGGCGGGCAAAGCCGCCGAAGGTTTGGAGAAGGAAGCTGGCATCGTCTCCCGCACGCTGTCGTCGTGGGAGCTTCGCTGGAACCAGGGTCGCAACCGGCTCGACGACAAGACTGTTATCGTACTCGACGAGGCCGGCATGGTGTCGTCACGGCAGATGGCGCTATTGGTCGAAGCCGTAACCAAGGCCGGCGCCAAACTCGTCCTTGTCGGCGATCCGGAACAGCTTCAACCGATCGAAGCGGGCGCCGCCTTCCGTGCGATCGCCGATCGCATCGGCTATGCCGAACTCGAGACGATCTATCGTCAGCGCCAGCAATGGATGCGCGACGCCTCGCTCGATCTCGCTCGTGGCAATGTCCGCAAGGCTGTCGATGCCTACACCGCTCATGGTCGAATGATTGGTTTGAGACTGAAGGACGAGGCCGTCGAAAGCCTGATCGCAGCTTGGGACCGGGACTACGACCCTTCGAAGACCAGCCTGATCCTCGCACACCTTCGCCGCGACGTCCGAATGCTCAATGATATGGCGCGCGCCAAGCTGGTCGAACGCGGCGTCGTCGCGGACGGATTTGCGTTCAAGACAGAGGACGGAACTCGCATGTTCGCGACCGGCGACCAGATCGTGTTCCTCAAGAACGAGGGCAGCCTTGGCGTCAAGAACGGCATGCTCGCAAGGGTGCTTGAAGCCGCATCTGGCCGGATTGTTGCGGAGATTGGTGACGGCGAGCACCGCCGCCAGGTCACGGTCGAGCAGCGCTTCTACAACAATCTCGATCACGGCTATGCGACGACGATCCACAAGAGCCAGGGCGCGACCGTCGACCGTGTGAAGGTGCTTGCTTCCCTTTCATTGGACAGGCATCTCACCTATGTGGCCATGACGCGCCATCGTGAGGATCTCGCCGTCTACTACGGCAGTCGCTCCTTCGCGAAATCCGGCGGCCTCATTCCGATCCTGTCGCGCCGGAACGCCAAGGAAACCAGCCTCGACTACCAGAAGAGCGCTCTCTATCGCCAGGCGTTGCGCTTTGCCGAGGCCMGCGGCCTGCAGCTCATGAACGTCGCCCGCACGATCGCACACGATCGCCTCCAATGGGCCGTCCGGCAAAAACAGAAACTCGCCGACCTCGGCGCCCGTCTGGCCGCAATCGGTGCGGCACTCGGACTGGTCCGCGGCAGCAACAAACACTCCATCCGGGACACAATCAAGGAGGCCAAGCCCATGGTGTCAGGCATCACCACCTTCCCCAAATCGCTCGACCAGGCTGTTGAGGGTAAGCTCGCCGCCGATCCCGGCCTCAAGAAACAATGGGAGGACGTCTCGACCCGCTTCCATCTCGTCTACGCCCAGCCGGAAGCGGCCTTCAAGGCAATCAATGTCGACGCCATGCTCACGGACCAGTCGGTGGCGCAGTCCACCCTGGCAAGGATTGCCGGCGAGCCAGAGAGCTTTGGCGCGCTCAAGGGCAAGACCGGTCTTCTCGCGAGCCGTGGCGACAAGCAGGACCGGGAAAAGCGCTCGCCAATGT
>NZ_JBFUAY010000477.1:0-1574 GCF_056406015.1 Rhizobium sp. P1_E1
GTTCCAGGAGGAACCATGGAGAACCGGCCGGGAACTATTGGAGAGGCTTCAGTCCATTTATCCAGGTGAATATCTGGATGGCCTAATAAGGACGTGCAGCGGCGAGTGAAAGACTGGCGTCGGGATGGTGCGCATACGATGATCTTCGGAATCGACCCCAGCAGAACAACGGAGCTGCCCTAACGCGAAAGGAGCATTTTGGTGAGGCAATAGGCAGTTCATTCAGGAGCATTCTCCAATGAGGCAATACGAATCTCACCTTGTTTGCCGCTACGCACCGTGGGGCTTAAGCTGCGTGAACGGCTTTGCTTAAAGGGCGCCGCCCCTGCGGGCGTCTGTATGTTTTCTTACGAAGTTTTCGTTTCTTGTGCCTTCGGAGACCAATTATTTATGCTGTGACACTGCAGAAGGGCCGCCAATGGCAGCTGCCGATGTAAAGTGGGTTGGCGATTTGCAGTAATTTTATTCACACGGTGTAGCCTTCCTAGCCAGGTGGTATTCCTCGACGTCGTGTTGCGCGGCAATGTGCTGCAAAATGCAATCAACGACATCGGTATCGCGTGTATCCTCATTCTGAGGAACGACAAGCCAACCACGTTCGCAAGCCATCTCCTGCAAGACGTTCTGAATCTTTGTCTGATAGGCGCAGTAAGCGTCGCGCGGATCGCCGCGATAACCGTCCCAACGCCCCATCTCGGTCTCTTTGAAGACCGTGCGCCGGTGCCAAGATACATGCGGCTCTATCTCCAACAGGACGACGAGATCAGGCTCGGCAGCCCGATCGAAATAATCGAGAAGCTGGGCTCTGTCGATCTTCGCTCGGCAATGCGCTTTGGCGACCACTCTGAACTGCGAACCGTCCATAACGGTGATGAGATTGCCAAACCTGGGCTCTCTGCGAAGCATTTGGCCCACGGCAGAAAACCAGGATGCGAGCAAAAACAAATAAAAATGGGTTCCGAGCAGGTCAATCTTCGGTTCGCCCTGTTCAGGCCAAATGATTTCCTTTAGCAGGCGAAGCCGACTATCAGTGAAAGCGTCTCCGAACTCTATGTCGCTCTTATTCAAATAACGGGCCAGATACCCCCCATCACGCAGGTTATGAGCCAACTTTCGGGCAATATGAGTCTTGCCCGCTCCATCAATTCCTTCGATTGCTATAAGCATGCTCCACTACCTCCCGCAAATGGTCTGCGCTTATCGCAGTATTGCTGCCCGTTGATCGGCTCGGATTTTCGGATGTGTACTTCCGCGCCAGTTTATTGTGCGGCAATTGTCTGCACATCATGTAACTCCTCGGCCGCAGTTTCGCGAAGACATGCCGCGATGGAGGCCCCGACATAATGTCCGCTGACAAGGGCGGGGACGAGGCCGCGAAACCGGCCGACGACATCGCCGCAATACCAGATCCGCCCACTATGATTCTGCAAGGCGGCATCAACGGTCGGGAAGGCACCAACACCCTCGACTGATGGGAAAATGCAGACAGTCTCTGGCGTCGCCATGTCCGGAAACTGCGTGATGAGCATACGCGCGCTTTCGGCGAGGATCCTATAGAGTTCGGGATGTAATAG
>NZ_JBFUAY010000478.1:0-1561 GCF_056406015.1 Rhizobium sp. P1_E1
ACGTTGACGCTGCTGCAGAAACATCCCGATCTCGTCGGCCTCTATGTCTGCGGCGGCGGCATGGAGGGGGCAATTTCGGCATTCCGCGAAGAAGGCGTCGGCGGCAAGATCGTCCTCGTGGTCAACGAGCTGACGCCCGACAGCAAAGCCGGCCTTGCCGACGATATCGTCGCCATGGCGATCGGCACCCCCCTGCCCGCACTCTGTAAGGAGTTGATGGTCCTGATGACGGGCGCCATCGAAAACGGCGAAACGGCTGTTCCCGGACAGCTCTTCCTGCCTTTCGATATTCATATTTCCGAGAACATCTGAGGCGTGATGGAATTCCATCATTCCGTTCGAAATTCTCTCAGCAATGAAAGCCGGCGCCGGCGATGACGGATGGATTGCGACGCGAATTCCGATAGAGATTCGCTGAAACATTCACGAGGACCGCTCCGCCCTGACGCGGAGATCAGGAGGAGATACCGATCATGACTTCGATCCGTTTTGCGCTCAACCATATGGCCGCGCCGTCGCTTGCCATCGACGATTTTTTCGCGCTGGCCCGATCGCTTGGCATCGATGCCGTCGAGATCCGCAACGACCTTTCCGGCAATGCCATCCTCGACGGCACCAAACCCGAAACGATCAAACAAGCGGCCGCCCGCCATGGCGTGACGATCATCTCGATCAACGCCCTGCAGCGCTTCAACGAGTGGAACGCGACCCGGGCCGCTGAAGCGGAGGAACTGATCGATTATGCCGGCGCGTCGGGCGCCAAGGCGCTCGTCCTCGTTCCGAAGAACGACGGCACCGGCTGCGCGGATGGCGAACGGCAGGCCAATCTGCGCCAGTCTCTGATTGCGCTGAAGCCGATGCTGGAGGAAGCCGGCATTATCGGTCTCGTCGAGCCGCTCGGTTTCGAGATCTGCTCGCTGCGCTCGAAGACCGAGGCAGCCGAGGCAATCAGGGAACTCGGCGCGGAATCGACCTTCAGGCTTGTCCACGACACCTTCCACCATCACCTTGCCGGCGAAGCGGCGACCTTCCCTGAGCTGGCCGGCCTCGTTCACATTTCCGGGGTCAGCGATCCCTCCGTTTCCGTTGCCGATATGCGCGATTCCCACCGCGTGCTCGTGGACGGCGACGACCGGCTCGATAATGCCGGACAGGTCACGGCGCTGCTGCAGGCTGGCTATACCGGCCCGTTCTCCTTTGAACCCTTTGCAGCGGAGGTGCATGCGCTGAAAGACCCGGCCGGCGCGCTGCGCGCCAGCATGGAGTATCTCAGCGCGCGGGTCTAAAAGCCGCGCGGTCGCTTGACGCTACTCTCTACCTCTGAACCGGCGCTGATAGGCCGGATCGTAGAGCGAGCTTTCGCGGAAATCTTCCGCCGCGAGCGAGGGGCCGACGAAGATGATCGCTGTGCGTTCGATCGGTTCGGCCGCAACCTTTGCCTCGATATCGGCGAGCGTGCCGCGCAGGATGCGCTCGTCTGGCCAGGAGGCCTTGACGACGATCGCGACCGGGCAGTCGACGCCGTAAAGCGGCGTCAACTCTTCGACCACCTGCTTCAGCG
>NZ_JBFUAY010000479.1:0-1551 GCF_056406015.1 Rhizobium sp. P1_E1
GCGCACCGGCGAACGCCGGCACGCACGCTACGCACTAAATCTGCCCTGATTACGAATAAGAGACAGAACTCAACCGCCGCGTCCCTTTTGGACAAAGGACCGAAGAGGCTGAACCAGCTGCCCGACACGCGGGCTTCAAAATCATGCAAACCGGGTCAGGTTTCTCGACCGCGCTTTTGCGGCAATTTCCTCGCGATTGTGCGGCGGATGTGAGGTCTCGAGCGAATCGAGCAATTCGCGCGCGCATGCGGCGATTGAAACGATTGCGTGTTCAAATGCTGCCTCATTGCGTCTCGACGGCTTGGTCGTTCCACTCAGCTTTCGTACGAACTGTAATGCCGCATCACGTATTTCCTGATCGGTCGCCGGCGGATCGAAATTGAAAAGTGGTTTTATATTTCTGCACATGGACTGCTCCCAGTCATCTTCGCTTAACACGTGGCCTAGGGCCGGCCGGACGGTGGCTCATCTGCGCCGGGAGATTTCAAAGCACGATGCGCCTTCTCTCGGTGCAACCACTTCCCGTGCCCATCCCATCCTCGCCTCCCCCTCGATCGGACAGTCCTACCCCTCTGTCGCTCGGGCTGACAACACCTAGATAACGAAAAAGACGCCATAAGTCAGTCTGTCAGCCACCGCTCCTGGCATCGGGTGCACGCGCCATGGCGTCGAGGTCAMCATTGACGCCGGTTTTGCCGCCTGCGTCGGATGGTTCCATGTCCCCTTTGCCTTGAACGTCGGACCGCTCGGCACCCACCCTTAACGTCGAAGCCCCGGAAGCTGTCACGCAAAAGGTAACAGCTGTTACCTTTTGGACCCCGGCTATCATAATCGCCTCGATCGTCAAACACGAGCGCAGACCATTGATGCCACCGCAAACTCGCTTGTCGAGCGGCCCTGCCCCATCCCTTTCTGTCCCAAAGTTATGGTCGCTGCCATCGCTCCGTGCATTAAGTGCACAGCACGCCACGCGCCATTGGTGACATCGTTTGACCGCCCGCGTCGGATCCTTCCACGGCCCCCATGTTTAAAACGTCAGACAGCTCGGCATTTATCCGCAACGTCCGAAGTTCCCGGAAGCTGTGTCGCCTTTGGTAATTGAGCTTTCTTGAAGGAGGAGAGGGGTCCATCCTGTCGGCACGCTCCACTCCAAAGGTAACAGCTGTTACCTTTGGGTCCCAGTAGGGCTGCCTGGTTCGTCAAACCCAGGCGATAATAACATTAACGTCGATGCCGCCCAAAAATGGCGTATCGATCCGACCCTGCCCTGTCCCTCTCTGTCTCCAAGTCATTGTCGCTGCCATTGCTGCAGGCACTCACTGCGCAGGACGCCGCAGCGGCGACGTCACCAGTTGACGCCGGTTTCTGCCCGTCTGCGACTGGACCCTTCCACGTCCCTTTTGCAACCGCTCGGCACTTACTCGTAACGGCCGACGTCCCCGAAGTTATCTCGCTTTTGGTGATTGAGCCTTTTCAAGGAGGAGAAGGGTCATCCTTGTCGGCCGCCCCACCCAAAAGGTAACAGCTGTTACCTTTCGAGCCCATCGGACC
>NZ_JBFUAY010000480.1:0-1546 GCF_056406015.1 Rhizobium sp. P1_E1
GGCATAACCCAGGCCCATCGTGGCCAATCCTGTGCCCGACGCTAGTTAAGGCGGCGCTACCGACTGAGGGACCTATTGACTGCTGGAATGATCTTATCTCCCCAGAGCTCTATCTGACGCAGCATCGTAGTCTGATCGAGGTCTCCCAGTTGGGTCTGAATCGCAATCTGGTCCGGCTTCAGAATTTCGATTTCTTGCAGGAGGCGGTCAATGACTTGATTTATGCTACCGATCGGCAGGTTCTCCTGCATCGTCTCGAGAGACAAATCCTGCTGCGTCGGCGTTGCCTGCAGCATATAGCCATCGTGGCTCTGCTGACGACGCTGATGAAGCGCTTCGGATAGCTGGCGCTGAAAACGCGCGTTGTCGAGATAGCGGTTGATCTCCGCTCCGTCATCGCTCGCGTAACAGCAGCGCAGCAATGATATCTTCGCGTCGCCAGGGCTCTTGAACTCGGCAGCTGCTGCCTCCTGGATCATTCCTCGCAAAGCACCCAAAGTTTCCAATCCGTTGTGTAGCGCGGTTACGAGGAGATTATGTCTCTCACGATAAGCCCGCCGCATACTGCTCGGAGACCCGGTTGCGATCYAGATCGGCGGCGAGGGCTTTTGAATAGTTCGGACCGAGATCGCAGTCGGAGGGATCTGCATAAAGTGGCCGCTGTGCGAGAAGATTTTCTGACTAAGACCTTTGAGCACAATATCAAGATATTCCGAAAACACGGCTGGCGCGTTATCAATGTTGACGCCGAAGCGCTCGAATTCGAACTGCTGATACCCTGAGCCAACACCGAGCTCGAGGCGGCCGTTCGAAACTACATCGGCAAAACCGATTTCGGCGAGCAAGCGCTGCGGCTGATAAAGCGGCAGGACGCAGACAGCGGTTCMAAGACGAATTCTTTTTGTTACGCCGGCGCAATGAGCGACCATCATCAGCGGCGACGGGACCAGGCTGTAGTTGTTAAAGTGATGTTCGGCGAACCAAGCGGTATCGAAGCCTGCCTGCTCAGAAAGGACGGTTTGTTCAATGGCGTCGTGGATGACGCTGTCCGACGTTTGGTGATAGCCGCGCTGGGTGGCCAGAATGAATGTCGCGAACTCCATGCAGTCTCCTTGTTCGCTATCGGAAAGACCCGACGTAGGACGCAGGTCGTAAAGCCTTAGCCAATCCAGCTTTCGATGTTCGAGTAAGCGGCCATCTCGCGAGAAGCTGCCTCTGCCATTCGCCTTGAACCGCAGAGCGTGTCTGCGGATTCAAGGAGACGTTCCATCGAAAAATGCCGCAGTACGCACTTTGCGCCCGAGTGTGCTGGACTTCCCTGGAATCCTCAGCTTCGTGCGATCGTCATCACATAGGCGATTGCCAGTTAGATCAGATTTGCTGACGCAACTCGGCCCGAAGTTTGAAGTCAACCCGCCATCCACATTGAGGATCGAGCCGGTAATGTAGGAAGCGTCAGCCGAAGCCAGGAAGTAGGCTGCGTCGGCCACTTCTTCCGGTTCTCCAAGCCTGCCCATCGGGATCTGCCGCGCGACCCACCTCGACA
>NZ_JBFUAY010000481.1:0-1536 GCF_056406015.1 Rhizobium sp. P1_E1
ATTGGGGGGGAGGAAGAATGCATGTCGCGGAGCCGACAAAGGTGACGACGATGTCGTAAGTTGATTGTCATCAAYAACCGACCCTACCGGAAAACACTGGTGGGCCAGTGCTATGCCGTTAAACTCCTTGGGATAGGATCCTACTTGCCCCACAGCGCTGTCTCCGGTGGGATCATTTGACGACGATCAAGCGCCGCGGCGAGCGATCCCATTCACCAGGACGAGGTAACCTMGTGCCGCATCTGGTGCCCTGCATAACGTTGCCGTCCTGCTGCGTCATCGGCTAAAAAATGTTTGGGCGGCCTCACCCGTGCAAGGGACCGCGACGTCGCAAATGACGCTTGCCGCTTCATAAATGTATCCGGCCCTGCGCGCGTGGATTGCTGTTGCAGCAGGTCATGATGACAGATCCGCACACGCCGTTCCCAATAGATAGTTCGGGCACGAAGCCGTTTTTTCACAGGATTTACGGCATGTTGATCGACTGTTTCGTCCATCATTATGCCGGTGCGTTGTAATTGGGCGAAAGCAGGATCTCCGAAGGACGATTGTGCGGCATGCATAAAAGTCCGAACATAGCGGTTCCCTGCTTGCTGATGCCGAGGGCTTGCGCGGGGGAGGCGGACCATCCCGTTGGTGGTGGTGACCTCACGAGGCTCTCGCCGTGCGCCTGGCACCTGGATAACCATGACGCTTGCACGAACGAAGGAGACACCCCTGCAGCACGGTCTTGTTCAGCGATAGCTCCGCGACGTTCTCCTGCTTGACGTTCGCCCTTCCAAAATGGCGTAGACGCTTCACTTGTGAGAGCATCAGACCGGTATATTTTGCGCTAATTTAGAAGGTCGCGATTAGGAGCTTCTGCTTTGCGACAGACATCGGCGATCGGACTCCCCCTCTACCAAAATTGAGGACAATGCGATCTCCGCTTAATTTCTTCCCGCACGGGTCGTAAGTCGCAGTTCCAGATGGCCTGATTAACTAAATTCTCGACATCCAACTTATGACATCGTCGTCACTTTTGTCGGCTTCGCGACAAGCATTCATCTTCGCCCAATCGCGTATTTTCTGCCCACATAACTGGAATAGCAGCAAATAATTATTGGTCAGCTCAATCGGCCTGTCTGGCACGAATCTTGAGAGCTATTGCGAGCCAGCGGAACGGCCTCCGCATCTGCGTTGCGGTATAACCGCATTGCTTCGAACACATGAAGGAACGCCAAGCATGGCGGCTGCGTTAGATCGCATTCTATGGAAAGGGCGGAATTGGCAAGTCCACTACCAAGATTGTCTCCGCCGCCGAAGCCGTCTCGATCATCCGTTCGGGCGATACACCTGCATCAGGCCCAGCTCTATCGCTCCCAATCGAGTGACCAGGGCGCCATGTCCTCCGTGCGGCCGCAATCAGCTGTGAAAAGTGCGATCGAACCACGCGAAGTAATTGGGATAAAACACGATTCGGGCTGGGTCGCAGTCCCCAAATGTGACCTTCTGGGACAAATCAGCTTGGTTCATTGTTTTGAACACGTACTATGC
>NZ_JBFUAY010000482.1:0-1519 GCF_056406015.1 Rhizobium sp. P1_E1
ACCCAGTGCCGTGGATAATGTCGGAACATATGCAAGCCTATCAGGACAAGAACTTGCTACGCAATGGACAATAATGGCGGCGCCGGGCTCCTCTAAAACCCCTGGACAAAACGTTTGCAGCGGTGATCAGATTCGCCTTCAAAATTACCAAGATGAAAGTTATTTGGCATTATTCAGCAGCAATCCGCCGGGTGATAGCGGTTATCCCGTGGCAACCACCACCACTTTGAATGATGATACGATTGCGGCCGCTTGGTACGTCCTCATTAGTAGCCAAAATAAACGCAATGATCCAAATCTGAGCGACACAAACGACATATATTTGGTAGCTACCTTTGGTACGCTGGCAGGCGCTTTGGATACCAACGGCGTAGGTGCAGGCGGCTTCAAATACAGCGTCACGGGTGCGCGTCTGCTCAATCGTGACGGCGGAAGCGGCTCTTGGCAGGTAGTGAAAATCAGAAACTGAGCTTCAAATTCATCCATCCAGCGTTGTACCGTTACTGGCCTCGTGTCAAGTTAAGGCGCGAGGTCCCTCAAGCGGCCTACAGATGGGCAAGCTCTCTCCATACGGTAGCTCGCCTTAGCTTGGGTCGAGCATAGGATGCCATGCGGCGGTCGAGAGGGTGATTTCCTGCCACGATTTATGGCGGCGTTTCGCAGTTTGCGATGTTCAGCAGTGCTCGTTCGGTTGCGGCCAAGATGGAAGAGGTTGTGGATCGGATTGTAAGTATGAGGAACTGCTGGCGTGCGGGACTGATTTGAACCGACTCATATGGTGTTCCCCGCGGTCGGGCTGTTGGCGCGAGACCTCGCAGCGATTGTGAAATTTCGGCTCTGTCCAACTGCACGTCGGAATTCTACCTTCGATCTCCGTGCTAAAGAGAGCCGTCTAGAAGGCAAACAGCGAATTCGCCGCCGCTGCATGGCTTGCGACACCGATCGATCAAGCATCACCAGCGTCAGCTTGTCGGTCTTGCGCATTAACTCCACCTACAGGTTGATAAATACATGAGATCCAAGGCGTTAAGCCAAAGTCTTCGTTACCCACGCGCTTGAAAGTGCCTGATCCCCTACCCTGACAACGGCGATGATACACTTCCATTGCGTTTCCTATGTTATTTGATTTTCTCGAAGAAATTCACTCCCGTGGCCATCGGCTCMGAGGTGAGGAACTAATCGAGCCACCTAAAATGTTGGAATTGTCTAGCAAGACGAGGAACTTATCCGGCTGCTTGAGCGATTGGTAAGCGAACATGGCCAGTTAAAGATTTTGCGACTCGCCAACTGAGAATCGTGTGACCGAACATGCGCAGTTGTTTGATTAATACGTACAGTATTATACGTTTACTTAGTCATCCGCAGAAAGCTAAAATACAAAAACTTACGCTCGAGCGATAACCCCAAAATATCAAAAAATATATTATCCTTATATATTGATCTGTGGCGAGCCGCCGTCTAGATCTGCTCAACACGCGGCACGGGGGCCTACCCCGGTCAGCGAAGGGAGGCTTAGATG
>NZ_JBFUAY010000483.1:0-1516 GCF_056406015.1 Rhizobium sp. P1_E1
ATGTTCTTGCGCACCAAAGGTTCGCCGCCAGTCAGCCTGATCTTGCTGACACCCTTGGCAATGAAGGCGGAACAGAGCCGGTCGAGCTCTTCCAGCGTCAAGAGATCCTTCTTCGGCAGGAAGGTCATGTTCTCCGCCATGCAATAGGTGCAGCGGAAATCGCAGCGGTCGGTGACGGAGACACGGAGATAGGTGACCGCCCGCCCGAAGGGGTCGATCATCGGTGTCGTGGCACTAAGCGCGACGTAGCCTGCGTTATCTGCCCACCCAAGGACCCGACTCTCTGCCGTACTCGTCATGCATAAACCATGAGCCGGGTCGCGGCCACGTCAGCCAGAACAGACAGCGCCAGCGACGACGCGTCCCGCGTCGGACCGAAAACACCAATCGGCGCCTTGATACGCGAGAGATCGATCTCGGAGAAACCGGATTTTATCAATTGATCTTCCCGACGTTTGTGCGTCCGAGTGCTGCCTAACGCACCAATATAGAAGGCCCCGGATCTCAGCGCCACGTGAAGCGTCGCCGCTTCCTGGTCCAGGTCGTGATGAAGCAGAATAACCGCGGTAAAGGGATCGATTATTTGACTGCCTGATAAGGCGGCCTCCCTCGGATGCCACACCACCACGTCGTAACCCGCTACCTCTGCCACACGCGCCACGGTCTGTGCCTCGACGGTCTGCCCTGAAAGGACCACGCGCGTCGTCGGACGATATACCGTCACGAAGCTGCCATTTTGCCAGCCGGCCCGCGTGACCGGCTCGGCAGGCTCGAGCGATTGGGTCACAAAGGAATACCGCAATGCAGCTGGACGACGTTGCTTTAGAGTATCAAGCACATGCTCGATAGCAGTGATCTTCCTGAGGAGGTGGATTGCAACCGTGATTCCGCCGCCGCAAGGCAGCACAATATCGATGAAGGGCGACCCCTCACCAAACATCACGGTGCGATCGCATCTCTCTTCCAGCGCCAGCAACGCCTCTGCCGCCACGGCGGCTTCCACGCATCCGCCGGAAACATAGCCGCAGTAGCGACCGTCAGCACTAACCACGACGTGCGAGCCAAGCGAGCGCGCCGCGCCGCCGCGAATTTCTACCAGCGTTGCGATGGCGACACTGCCTTGAGCGAAGGCTTCCACCGCGAACCTTAAGACTTCGACGGGATCGTCGGTCGCATGCGCTCTTGCCGGTGTTGGCAAGGCAAGCAAGGATGAGAAGTTATTCAAAGGCCAATTCCCTGGTAACTGGCGGCGGATCCATCATTCCAGCCACCACAATTCTGATTATCAAGCAGCGCTCGGTAGCCCGCCAAGCAGCTTGTCGAGTGTGATTGGATAGTGCCGAACCCGAACGCCGGTGGCATTGAAGATGGCGTTGGCGATCGCGGCCGAAACGCCACACAAGCCAAGCTCGCCGACGCCTTTTGCTTTCATTGGTGACGACATCGGGTCTGTCTCATCCATGAAGATAACCTCTTGGTGCGGAATGTCTGCGTGGACAGCAACCTCATAGCCAGC
>NZ_JBFUAY010000484.1:0-1513 GCF_056406015.1 Rhizobium sp. P1_E1
GAGTCGTTCGGCTGACTGCCGCAGRCTCACGTCTTAGACGGGAAAGGGGATCAAATCGAGAGGACCGTAACCTCGCAACCATAGCCGTTTGAAACTCAGTCGGTTCAGGTCGACTGCCAGCTCGGAGGTGARAGGCTCGGCATAAGTTGAAGCGTCGAATCCTTTGAAGCCTATTCCAGCCGTTTTCACGGCCTTAAAAACCTTGCAGACCGCGGACACGAAAATAGGCATCAGGTCGAGGTAAACTTGGTCAGCAGGATAGCGCTCTTGCGATGCTCGGTCTCGAATCGTCTGCAGGCTCAATCCAGCGCTGATCAGTTCGAAGCGCTTCTCTGCTTTACTTCCACTAAGGAAGCTGTCGAGATACTGCGAGGCGACCAAAGGATTCAGGCGTGCATCTAAGTCGTCCAACCGCACATGGTGCGACATTTGGATCTCCCCTCCGTGAGTGGTGGGGTGCCTCGCGAGGAGGAAAGAAGCCCCGGCCCAACGTTCGACGCCGTCTTCTATGTGCAACCGATGATTAAGGGTGCAAAATAGTGGGTGGTTACGATGATGAATTCCATTCCTGACAGCGATCAGCAGCGAGGTGTCGGCATGATCGAAGTATGGGAAGATGTCCCTCGATACGTCATATAAAGTGTGGAATGCCTCCAGCTTCATTTCGAATGTGCGGTCGACATTATCAATCGCTTCCTCGCGATCGACTTTGAAGGTCGCAGCGAAATCCATATGCTGTTCACCGAATATACGCATGGCATTTGCGAGGTTGCGGACTGCTCCCTCGATGACTCTGTGATCGCTCAAAATTCCCCCCTCATTGGTCGGCAAAGTCGACCCTCGGCATGTAAGTCTCGGTCAGCACGAACTCTGCGAGTCTTAGTCATGCGAGTTCTTGAGATACCTTAATGCAATAGTGGTCAGCGCAAATCCAGACGAAGCCACGAGCCTTATCTCGTATTCTGCGGCGTCACTCCTCGTCGTCTCCCCATGGTTCGACGTACGTCGGCGGATAGCCCCGCCCCATGACTACGAAGTCCGGATCACCTTCCGTATGAACGCGGAGAACGCTGGCAGCCGGGAGCGGTGACTCGATAGAGATGTCGGCCCCAAAGCCTCCTGGAAGTCGTGGTTCGTGACCTTTGACCGCTATGATCTGCTCGGCTAGCCGAGATGCCACCCATCCGGTGAGAGCGACTGGAATTGCCACTTCGATCACCCGCGGCTTGCCCAAGACGCGCAGATTTTCCAGAATGGCTTCGCCGTAAGCCCACGGTGAAAGCCGTCTTGCGATGACGGGCTACTGACTGGCAGTCCTAGTGGTAACGCTAGGAGTAGTCATATGACGAAGCATCCAATTGAGGTGATCACGTCCGTAGAGCGCCGTCGGCGCTGGTCACGCGAGGACAAAGAGCGCCTCGTCGCTGCCTGCTTTGAGCCGGACGCGGTTATCTCTGAGATTGCTCGCGCGGCCGGTATCCATGTCAGCCAGTTGTTCCGTTGGCGCAAGGAG
>NZ_JBFUAY010000485.1:0-1501 GCF_056406015.1 Rhizobium sp. P1_E1
ATCTTCGCGACACGCAAAGCAAAGGCGATGTTTTCGAACGCCGTCATCGTTGGAAACAGCGCATAGTTCTGGAATACCATGCCGACATTGCGGCGCTCCGGAGGCTCGTTGGTGATATCTTTTCCTTCAAGGATAATCCGCCCGCTCATTGCCGAATGAAAGCCGGCGAGGGTCCTTAGAACGCTGGATTTCCCACTGCCGGAAGCCCCGAGCAGAGCAACGAACTCGCCTTCGTGAATTTCAAGCGAGAGGTCGCGGATGACTACCTTATCGCCATAGCCAATATGCAGTTTATCGATGATGAGGATCGGGGTCGGCATGATCATACTCCTGTGAAGCCTGGCGATCTGCATCGCCCGGTCCTACATGCTCACCGGATTTCAAGCTCGATCTTCTGCAACCAGCCGTCCAGTTTGGGCGCGACGGCATCCCAGTCGATAGGCTGAGCCTTGACTAGTTCCGCATTCGCCTGCACCTCTGGCGGTGATTTAGCCAGCGCCGCCGGCAGCACCGGAACCTGACCGAACTTTTTGGCGTAGCCGGCCATGACATCGGCAGAGCCGAACCAGTCGACGAATGCCTTTGCCTGCTCCAACTGATCGGTTCCGGCCATGATCGCCACGCCTTCGGAGATGACGGGCGTGCCACCTTCCGGGTCAATGACCTTGACTTGCATGCCGAGTTCCCTGGCGTCCTTGATGACGCCGCCGAACCAGTTCAGATTGATGACCGCACCGCCCGATTTGAAGGCTTCCTTGCGCGCATCGGCGTCATCGACAACGATCGCGTTCGCATAGAATGCGCCAAGAAAATCCCATCCAGCCTGAGTGACTTCGCCCTTGTCGTCGAGGAACCGGGCCAAGATACCGGCCAGATAGACCCTTGTCGTCTGCCAGGCGGTGTTGCCGATGACGTATTTGCCTTTGTATTCGCCCCTTGTCAGGTCCAGCCAACTTTTCGGCGCCCGCTCAGCGGCAAGCTTTTCGGAATCATAGGCTATGACGACCGGTGTGCTCCAGAATTTGTAGACAATGCCTTCTTTGTCCTTGTATTGCGCAGGGAGGTCCGCCGCCCAGGCTGGTGTGTATGGCTGGAACAGGCCGTTCTTTTTGAGCAGAGCCATAGACGTGTCGACCATGCCGAGTACGACATCGGCCTGGGGGTTGTTCTTCTCGGCGACCAGCCGATCAAAAAGTTCTCCTCCGGGTGCGCGCAGAACCTGCACATCGTAACCGGCGGCTTTAGCCTGGTCGACTATCCACTGAACGTTCTCTTCTCCCTGAGGGGAATAAACGACAAGACTATTGGCCAAGGCCGGAGAGGTCACCGCGATCAGCACGGCTGCCAGGGTCAATAAGCGTTTGATCTGATGCATGGTGTTCCTCTCGTTTCAGATTGGCCGGTCATCTCCGACTTGGCGCGTTCTTAATGAAGCTTTATGACAGTTTAATTACATTGCGTAATTTAATATATATTGCAATAGCTCTTTGGCTGCTAACCA
>NZ_JBFUAY010000486.1:0-1485 GCF_056406015.1 Rhizobium sp. P1_E1
ACCGTGCTTTGCGCCACGCGTTATGGCAACGTCATGGCGTCGCGCGGCTCGGTGATCCCGTTGTTCGTCTCGCAGCTCAAGAGCGGCGCGCCGCTGACCGTGACCGACGCCAGCATGACCCGCTTCCTGATGTCACTCGACGATTCGGTCGACCTGGTGCTGCACGCGTTCGAGCACGGCCAGCAGGGCGACATCTTTGTACAGAAGGCGCCAGCCTCGACTGTCGCCGACCTCGCGCAAGCGCTCAAGGACATTTTTGGCGGCAACGACCAACCCACCAAGATCATTGGCRCGCGCCATGGCGAAAAGCTCTACGAAACGCTGGTGTCGCGCGAGGAAATGGCCCGGATCGACGACATGGGCGCGTACTACCGCATTCCCGYAGACAACCGCGACCTCAATTACGCCAAGTATTTCAGCGACGGTGAAGAGCGGATTTCGCAACTGGACGACTACACATCGCACAACACCGAGCGGCTCAATGTCGCCCAGGTCAAGGCGCTTTTGGGAAAACTGGATTTTATTGAGGAGGCACTTCGTGTTTAAAGTGATGACGGTAGTCGGGACCCGGCCCGAATTGATCAAGATGAGCCGCGTGATTGCGGCGCTCGACAAGCACACCCAGCACATTCTTGTGCACACGGGCCAGAATTTCGACTACGAGCTGAACCAGATTTTTTTCGAAGACCTGCAGATTCGCAAGCCCGACCACTTTCTCAATGCAGTCGGCGAAAATGCGGCCCAGACCATCGGCCAGATCATCATGAAGGCCGATGAAGTGTTCCAGGCTGAGAAGCCCGACGCCGTCCTGCTCTATGGCGACACCAACTCATGCCTGGCAGTGATCGCGGCCAAACGGCGGAAAATCCCGGTATTCCACATGGAGGCAGGCAACCGCTGCTTCGACCAGCGCGTTCCCGAAGAACTCAACCGGAAGGTGCTCGATCACCTGTCGGACATCAACATGGTCCTGACGGAACATGCACGGCGCTATCTCATCGCCGAAGGCGTGCGGCCCGAAACCATCATCAAGACCGGCTCGCACATGCGTGAGGTCGTCGATCACTACCGCCCGCAAATCGACAAGTCCGACATCATTTCGCGCCTGTCCCTCAAGCCCAATGAATTTTTCCTGGTCAGCGCGCATCGCGAGGAAAACGTTGACTCGCCCGACGCGCTGAAGGACCTGCTCGAGACCTTGACCGAGCTTGTCAAAAAGTATGGCTTCCCGGTGATCGTTTCCACCCATCCACGCACGCGAAAACGGCTGGAGGAGGCTGGTTACGAAGGCCTGGACAAGCGCATCGTGTTCGGCAAGCCGCTCGGGTTTTTCGACTACATGAAACTGCAGGTCGAAGCCAAATGCGTGCTGTCCGACAGCGGCACCATCACGGAGGAGACCTCGCTGCTCAATCTCTGCTCCATCACCCTGCGCAATGCCCACGAGCGCCCCGAAGGCATGGACGTCGGCACCCTCATCATGAG
>NZ_JBFUAY010000487.1:0-1473 GCF_056406015.1 Rhizobium sp. P1_E1
GGTCGGCCCTTGCTCGAGCTCACGTCTCTCGGGAAGTCGGCGGCACTCGCAGATCTCCACGTGCATTGCAAGACTTGCAATTCCTCGGCATCCCTGGGAGATGCCTTCGGGCCAGAGATCCTCCGTGGCCAGAAATGTCGAGGCGTCAGGCCTTGGTTGCATGATCGGGAAGAGGGTTGTGATCAGACTCCACGCGTACTCCAGCGCGGTGCCTCGAATGCGCACTTCGCAGTAGTGGTGTCGGCGCTCTCGATCCCGCCCGTCTCGGAAGGGAACTTCCAGATCATCGAAAGCCAATGGCTGACTCTTGCAGCGCTGCCGGCGGAGGCCGTTACGCCGGTGCTCAATGGGCTGGCGGCCAGCTTCGGGGTTCCTGTCGAAGCGCTGCTTGCTGCGTTCAAAGAAAAGCAGAAGATCGAAGGAGTCACCGAAGGTCGCACAGATGCGGGAGCCAGAGCCGAGGAGTATGCAGCCCTGTCTGCGGACCGTGACGATCCTGTCGTGGGAGGAATTCCCCCGAACTTCTGCAACGCAGTCAGCAAGCCGCCACCGGGTCTCGCCAGCTGGTTCGACCTGGTGGGCGCAGTCTCGCGTCTGCGAGAGGTTCGCGCGCTCGCGGGTTTCACTCGAATCGATCCGTTTCCGGTGAGCGGCGAGCGCGTCGCAGAGGCAGTGCGCGACGGCCACATTTCCCCTCTGTCCAAGCGTGAGTACAACTGGCTGCCCGCGGCCGAGATTCGCGGGGAAGGAGTCTTTCTGAGATTCCGCACAGACGCCATAGATAGGTGGATCGAGGCCAGTCCGGGGTTGCAACCGCGGATTGCTACCCTTGAGCAGCGATCACACAGCGTGGCCGAACAGCGTGGCTACGAGCGGGACTACCGCATCACCGCTAGGCTCTTGCTTGTGCACTCGTTCGCGCACGCGCTGATACGAACAATCTCCATTGACTGCGGTTATTCCGCCTCAGCTTTGCGCGAACGTCTCTATATCCGTGAGGCTGACGCCAATGGCCCCGCAATGAATGGCGTGCTCATATACACCGGCTCCCCGGATTCGGAAGGAAGTCTAGGTGGGCTGGTACGTTTGACACGACCGGAGCACATCAGCAGGATCGTGATGCAGGCAGTCCGCACCGCACACTGGTGCGGCAGCGATCCGGTCTGTCTTGAAACGGATTCGGCGCAACACGGGGACAGGATCAGCGGTGCTGCCTGCCACACCTGTCTTCTCGTACCGGAAACCGCCTGCGAGAAATTCAACAGGGAACTTGACCGGACGACGCTCGTCGGATCGGCGGAAGAGATGGATGGTCCCGGCTGGAAGGGCTTTTTTCATTTGCATGGAGACTGACCGGCATGGCGATCCTGATCCCTGAGCAGCCCAAAGAATGCACGTATGGTGAACGCAGGGTATATGAAAAGCTCGGACGCGACCTCGAGCAGGACTGCGTTGTACTGCACTCCCTCGGGC
>NZ_JBFUAY010000488.1:0-1464 GCF_056406015.1 Rhizobium sp. P1_E1
GGTTAAGCTCGACAAAACCGATCTGCGGTCGCGGCTTGACTGGGTACGGAAGGCAATCAGGGCAGGCCAGGAAGACCGAATGTCTGCTTGGGCAAAGAAGACCCACGCATCATTTGATGGGAGTGGCGACGAGCTCATCGAATTCGCGCAGATTTTGAACCGATATGGTCGGCGAAAAGACGCACTGCGCGTTGGCTTCGATGCCCTCGCCGCTAACTGGGGCACAAGCGAGCGGGTCCACATGGGGTACCTGTCTCTTTTTCTGCTCCAAGTTCGCAAGGATAGATTTCTCGGGGTCAAGACCGTTCAGGAGGATACGGTCGTATATCTGGAAAACGATCACAGTGAGAAGGCGATCTATCTTATAGGGAACGGCGCATTACCGGGCATCGAAACCCTTAGGCCCGATCATGCCTTCGCGAAAAGCCTGGGTGGGCAAAAAGTCGGTGCCACTGTTGTTCTTGCTGGTATAGGGCAGCCGGTGCAATGGAAGATCGCGGAAGTTACCCATAAATTTGTAGCACTGTTCCGGCGTGCGATGGAGGCACATTCAAGGCTCTTTCCCAAGAGCCGGGCGCTTGGGCGTTATACGATAGACGTCGAGAGCAAGGATGCTTTTGAGCCGATCTTCGAGCAGGCCCGCGAACGTGCTCGGCTGGTATCGGAAGCGGTCCATATCTACACCGACAACCTCATCCCTATTGATACCATCGCGAAGGCGTTGGGATCGGATCCTATCGACACTTCGCGTGGCCTTCGATTTCAGTCAGATGTGTGGTTGGACGCCTGCGTTGGCGATCACGCAGAGAGGCAGCAGGCGTTGGAGGGCCTTCGGGGTCAATCTGCCGTCATTGTTGATGCGTTGACACTCTCTTTGTGGCAGGAGATCGAGTTTCTCGACCTCGTCGAAAGGCTTCCAATTACGATTCACACGGTCCAAGCCACCATAGACGAGTTTGCGCAACGAGCGGACGATGCTCAACAGGCCATCGACCAGGAAGGAGGTTCCCTAGAGGCACATGGCGACAGTGTTATCATGGTCAAATCGACACCTGAACAACGGCAGGCACTTCGCGAGGCAAGTAATTCGGTTCTCGGGTGGGTTCGCGAGCATACGAATCTCCTCCCGACGTCGGCGCTTCCGGAAAGGGAAGAGAAGATAGACGATCTCCTATCTTCCTCGACGATCGACACCATCGCGACGGCTCGCGAGACCGAAATTCCAATGATTGCTGAGGACCGGCGTGTCCGGATGCTTGCAGTCGATCTTGGTGTGAAATCGTCATCCTGGACTCAGCCGCTGCTGATGACGCTAAGGGACAATGCGGGCTTGAGGAATGATGATTACGTCCGAATGGTTGTAAATCTCCGCCGCCAGCGTATTGGATTCCTGTCCGTTGGGCCGGCCGAGTTGCTCGCGGCCACCGAGATGGATACGCCTGTCTTCTCGACGTTAGCCGAGAT
>NZ_JBFUAY010000489.1:0-1463 GCF_056406015.1 Rhizobium sp. P1_E1
GACTTCGACATATCCACAGCCACTGGGGATAACTCCTCAAACATCGTGCCACAGCCATTTTTGTCAAAGAGAGGCGGATTGAAGTACGGTTTTGTGACAAATATCGCCTGTGAATCGCKCGCTGATATTTTTGTCAAAAATGGGCGGATCGAAGTACGGCGCTTGCCAAAATTAGGCGATCGCTGCGAGGTCCATCTCCCCGGGAAGGCTCTTGTTGCGCTTGCGCATGTGCAAGACCAGATCGTGACCGCGATCCTCAAGGTTGAGATCATAGTCAGGTAGCGGGGTAGTCTTGGCCGTCTCGACGATCTCCTCAATCGTCTGGCGGAATTTTCGCATCGGACCCTTCGCACCGCTACGCTTGTGCAGTTCCTTCAAGGAATAAAAGGCCGTGGTGTCGCCGGCAGCCTTACGGGCAAGGCGGTAAATGAAACGGGCGATCGGCCGTGACAGCAGGAAGTAGTCGGGATTGAGCGTCAGGATGGTCGGCTTTCCATCAGGCCGCACAACCCCTTCATAGACCCACCCCGGGATTTCAATCTCGACCTGGCCTATCCGATCCTGGTTGGTGCGGCTGACGACCTTGTAGCGACCGATCAGCGGGAAGGATTCGGTTGCGCGGCGGTCCCGGCCTTTACGATCGCCTTTAAGATTGGTGATGCGGATATTCGTTGCCTGCAGGCGCGCTAACGCACGCTCCAGATCCTCGTATTGCTTACCACCAAGCTCACGCCGGCAGAACTTGAGGATTTCGGCTGCAGCTGGGCGGTACACCTGGGGCGGAATGCTCGGCTTGAGGCCCTTGGCCTCGTCGATGCGGAAGCGCCGTGTGGCTTCCGCCAGATGCGAGATCATGTTGATGACGATGTCGTAGTCGTAAGCCGTTGCCAGCCCGACCTCCGCACCTCCTTCGATGGTGATGATGGAGTCTTTCAGCTCGTAGCGAATAACCCCTGCCCCGCCGGATTTGGACAGCGCAAAAGGTGCAATGTCCATGAGATTGAAGTCGTCCTTGAGCGGCGCGTCGTGAACAGACGGCACGAAAAACATCAGCTGGGCGTCATCGATCGGCGCCGGACGCGAAAACGCAGCGCTACGGCGAGGTGCTGGCAGCTCGTGCTTGAGGAGGGTTACAACCTCGTCGCTGCGAATACCGTCAGCCAAGCTCTCAAAGGTGCGGCGGAGCGGTCCGCCCACTTCGTTGAGGCGAAGGTCAGCCATGGAGCGACGGCTGTAGTAGCGGCGCAAACGCGCTAGCGCGTCCTTGTCCAATTCGACCGGATCCTCACCCCGCACGGCCATGATTAGACCGGCTACTTCCTGCAGGTAAGCGTTCTTGTGGTGCAGCGACAGCTCGGCGAACGCTTCGCGGGATTTGAGGTTGAGTTTCTTGGAGGCCATGCGGCAGTCTAGCTAGGATGAAACAACGTGACATCGACCTCCAGCCGGTACCGAGGGACGAC
>NZ_JBFUAY010000490.1:0-1448 GCF_056406015.1 Rhizobium sp. P1_E1
GGCAAGCGGTTTGTGGTCATCGCCAGCTTTCCTCCAACGCAAGCGGGGCGAAGGAAGCAGCCCCCAGAAAAGCATCCTGCTTCCCGCCAGATGCGACGATTTCTGTAGCGAATAGACATCGTCGAGGCTGCGCATCTGTGACGCCGGCTGCCCATGCCGGAATAAGCAAGTTTTCCTCAACCGTCAGTTCCGGGAAAGAGGCGCGGGTCTTCCGGCGCGAAGCCGACAAGGATTACCCATTCGCGACAGACCGACATTCGCGCGATGAATTCGTGACGGCAGAGGTGGTCTCTCTCGGTCAATTTTCTTGTACCTTCTCCTTTGAGTGATGCGCAGACAAAGAGTTTGAATGGGAACAGGAAGTGCCGCTCCACAAGGTCGCCGAAATGAGAACTGACCAATCGGACCCTTCTACTTCACAGGCTAGCCGCGTCGGTCTAAATATCCTCCTGGAAACGCAGTCAGCGCCGGCATAGGCGTAGAGGGGCTCCATATCGGAAGCCCTATCAAGCGGGCGTCCAGCCGGACAATCAGCTTGCGGGCTATAAGGTCTGCAGTCGCCTCCTCGACCTCAATCACGTTCGCCCCCTTAAGCTGTCGACTCAGGCGGACCTCTGGCATGCCTTGATCAGCAGCCAGCAGGATTTCACGCGCCAAGCCTTTGACTCGCTGTTCACGCTCCACCGCTATATTGCGTGTGTCCTCCACTATAATCTCGTCACCGCTGTCGCGCATCGATAATATGGGTGGCGTCAGGCCGCACCATGCCTCGCTCCAGGCATCCATACCTTGAATAACCGCCTGAACTCCGGGTCGGCGGTTTGTGTCAAGTGGACCGAACTCACGGCCGCCATCGTTGTCGTCACCGTCTTCGAAGTGGTAAACCTGATCCGCAAGATCGCGCTCAGAGAGCGGATACACGTATCGATAGGAGGCCGCCGGACTGAGCGTCAGCCCATATTGGTCGGCCGCGCGATGATAGAGACTGAAGCGCTGGTAGCGTAATCTAACAACGTGTCCCGGGTGCAGATGATGCAGCAATGGCAACAAGCGGCACATTTGAGCGTACCAAGCGTCGCTCTCTCGGGGGAAGCCCCATAGGACGCTCCAGATGGGCCGCACGCCAAACTGGCGACACCATTTCAATAGTTGAACATTTTGTGCTGCCGTCGTTCCCTTGCCCATAAGCTTCAAAACGCGGCTATCAAGGCTCTCGATACCTGGTTGGATCCAGCGGACGCCGCCTGCGGCCAACTTCTCGACTTCATGGCGCTTCAAATTGGCTTTTACTTCAAAGAAGATGTCGAGCTTCTCGGATAAAGCGATGAGGCGAGGCAACGCTTTCTCGACGTAGTCATTCGCCAAAATGTTATCGACCGCTTCGATGCGCGACGTTCCGTAGCGAGCGGACATCTCGATCATCTCTTCTGGCGCTTGTGCAGCCGGTT
>NZ_JBFUAY010000491.1:0-1433 GCF_056406015.1 Rhizobium sp. P1_E1
ATCCCAAGCATCGATCGAGTTCTTATAGCGAGTGACAACCTGTTTTATATGACGGTTCATGGCCGCCTGAATGGTCTTTGCGTCCGCGATATCAGACACCCAGCCCGGGACGCGATACCAGATCAGCGTATGGCCATAAACCCTCATGTTGTTTTTACGTGCAAATGCCACCATGCGGTCGGCGCTACCGAAGCTGAAAACACCCGGTCTCTTTTCCGTCGCATTCCACTTCAGCTCGTTTCGCGGCGTTATTGAATTGACGTTGTCGATGTAAATCTCGGAAGCGATTGGATCGTTGATGTTTTGCAGGTCGATTGCCGATCCGAATCGGAACGACTTCCTATCGGCGAGGGCGCGCAGCCCTGCAGAGGCAGGCACCTGCGCTAGGGCCTGGCCCGCACGAACATACAACAGAGCGAGCGGAACCGAGGCGAGGAAACGTCTTCTATTCATTCTATCTCTCACTGTTAGCTTTTTTCATGTCCGCGGTGGAATTTGAAGGGCCAGGCTCGTCGGCACCGATCCATCACGGGATTCGCGTTCAATTCAGCAGAGTAATGCAACCTCAAATATACTTTCGCCGCAGGGGATATTGTTGGTGTCTGCTAGACTTTTCAGCATATTCCAAGATATAAACCGCTCGGGGAGGGCGCTCGTGATGGAAGATTGGTCCAGCTATCTGATGAGCTATTTTTATATGGCATTTCAAAATGCCGTTTTTTTTATGGCGCCTGTTCGAAACGATCTATCGCTCCTCGATGACCGGCAGTTCGCAGCCCTTGTTCTCGGCATCATCGGCGTCATTTTCCTCCCGTTCGCAGCGCTCGTCAGAATGTCGTGGCGGCTGCGTCAATCGGAGATCGTCATCCGCTCGCTGAACGAAGACCTTGCGCAAGTCACCCAGGACCTCAATGTCGAGCGTGTCTGGCGCCTGGCGGGTGGGGACAGCACCGAACGGCCGAGTGCGGACAGTTTGAAAGAGCTTTACAAGATTCTGGCCAGAGATCACGACGATGCAAGTTACATGGCGAGATAAGTCGGCGGGCGGCGGGAAGTCAGAAATCTAGAAGATGTCCGCCTTTTTTGGTGCTCTATCTCTTTGTTTTTGCACAATTTCTGTGAAGCCGCTGCGCACCTTTGGAATTGCTCTAATGCCGATGCTCCGGACTTTCTGCCGGGGCCTCGGCATCGGAAGGCTCGGAGACTGATTCCGGTTGCGCGCTGTCGATGTCGACCGCATGGTCGGGCAATGGCAGCCATATTCTGCCGGAAAAGTAATTTCTCGTTCTTTTCTGCGGTCCTGAAGTCGCATCCAGCGAGAGTGTGAAATTGTAATTCCCGGGATTGAGCACCTCGCGGGTGAAGCTGATACTGGCTCCGAAGCCGTCTTCCTTGATATCCCTCAGGTTCTTGATGGCGTTCAGGGTCTCGTG
>NZ_JBFUAY010000492.1:0-1430 GCF_056406015.1 Rhizobium sp. P1_E1
TAGCACGATCAACCGCTGGGTATTGAGCTATGCGCCGATGATCGAGAAGCGTCTTCGCCAGTTTCGCCGGCCGCATTGCGGATCGGTTCGGATTGACGAGACCTACGTTAATACCAGCGTGAGCGACCTGTGACTCTTTTTGAGGTTTCCAAATCAGTTGATTTCTGAATCAATACCGCAAACGGAGGTTTGCGGATGACATCAGGAATTCCACTGCGCGATGACTTCGACGGCTTCGCTCTTCGGGCGTTGGCCAAAGGCACGAAGGATGCAGCACAGGCTCGGCGGCTTCTTGCCCTTGCCGAAATCTATGATGGCCATTCCCGCAGCGATGCGGCCAGGATCGGAGGCGTGACCCTGCAAATTGTCCGCGAGTGGGTTATTCGCTTCAAYGCGCGTGGCCCGTAGGGCTCATCAATGGCAAAGCACCCGGCAATCAAGGAAAGCTTTCCGACGTGCATCGCCAGGCTTTGGCAAAGATCGTCGAAAGTGGCCCGATACCGGCGGTGCATGGCGTTGTGCGCTGGCGGCGCAAGGATCTTGCTCAATGGCTGTTCCAAGAATATCAGATATCCGTCGATGAAACGACCATTGGCCGCGAATTGAAGGCGCTCGGCTTTGCAAAGCTGTCTGCCCGCCCGCGCCATTACGCCCAGAACGAAGGCGACCTGGAGAGTTTTAAAAAAACTTCCCCGCCACACTGGCAGCAATCAAAGGCAGGCTCCCGAAGAACGTCGAGATCGAGCTCTGGTGGGCCGACGAAGCTCGGATAGGCCAAAAGAACAAGATCACCCGGCGATGGGCACGCAAGGGAACAAGGCCTTCGGCACCACACGATCAACGCACGATGTGGACCTATATCTTCGGCGCTATCTGCCCCAAGAAGGGCAAAGGTGCGGGTCTCGTTCTTCCCTACTGCGACACCAGCGCCATGAACCATGCATTTGATCGAAATCAGCCAGGCCGTCGATGACGGCGCTCATGCCGTGCTGATCGTTGATCAGGCGGGGTGGCATGTCACGCCGAAGCTCGACGTGCCCAACAACATCACACTGCTCTTCCTGCCGCCACGATCGCCCGAATTAAATCCCGTCGAGAACGTGTGGCAATTTCTGCGTGACAACTGGTTGTCCAACCGGATCTTCAACGATTACGAGGACATCGTCGCCCATTGCTGCGACGCATGGAACAAGCTGGTCGCTCAGCCGTGGAAGATCATGTCGATTGGAATGCGTGACTGGGCGCACCGGTTTTGATTAGCGCTCGTTGGTATAAACCAAGGAGTGTCTTCTCGAAGTGCCGCCCAAATCGAGGCCCGTTTGCCCCTTTTAATATAGGTCCCCGCGCCCTGCTCGGGATTGGAAACACCCAGCCTCACCGCCTCAGAGTCTTGGATACGCCACACCTGCGTTCCGGACCCATCATTGTCC
>NZ_JBFUAY010000493.1:0-1421 GCF_056406015.1 Rhizobium sp. P1_E1
GCACAAGAAAAGGGCGCGGTTGAACTGCATTGCCCATCTTCTCGAGCAGATCCCTTACGAGGATGTTCCGAAACCGGAGATCCAGTTGCCGGACCGCATCCGTCACGCCGATTACAACAGGGCGCCGGTTCCGCCTGAAATGCTTGTGCCGGAGCGCTATTGAAAGCATCGCCGCGTTGGGCGGCGGGCTACCGCATAATTCTTCAATTCGGAATCGTTTGAGGGATTGCTCCGCTACGCCGCGCAAGACGTGGCGTAGCGTCGGATCGCCGGCGACCGTCAGGCGGCGATATCAGCCATGCGGTTCAATTTCGAGACGGCGTCATCCGGCAGCACGAGCGCGGCGGCTGCGAGGTTCTCCCTGAGATGGCCGACGGACGAGGTGCCGGGGATCAGCAAGATGTTTTCCGCGCGACCCAGCAGCCAGGCGAGCGCTACCTGCATGGGCGTGGCACCAAGGCGTGCGGCGACGTCGGACAGGGTGGACGACTGCAGCGGGGTGAACCCGCCGAGCGGAAAGAACGGCACATAGGCGGTGCCTTCGTGCGCGAGGTCCTCGATCAGCCTGTCGTCGGCCCGATGCGCCAGATTGTACTGGTTCTGCACGCAGACGATCTCGGTGATCCCACGCCCCTCGGTGATCTGCCTCGATGTGACGTTGCTCAGCCCGATGTGACGGACCAGGCCTTGCCGCTGGAGATCGGCCAGCACCGTCAGAGGCGCTTCGATCGACCCTTCGGCTRGGCCGTGCACGTCGAACATGATCCTGAGATTGACGACATCAAGCACATCGAGGCCGAGATTGCGGAGATTGTCGTGCACTGCCGCGGTCAGCTCTTCACGCGAGAAGGCCGGCATCCATGATCCATCCCCGCCGCGCCGTGCGCCGATCTTGGTGACGATGGTGAGATCGTCGCGATAGGGATGCAGCGCTTCACGAATGATCTGGTTGGTGACGTGGGGGCCATAGARGTCGCTGGTGTCGATGTGGTTTACGCCGCTCGCGACCGCCTCGCGCAGCACCGCCAGGGCCGCGCCATGATCTTTGGGCGGGCCAAACACTCCAGGACCAGCGAGCTGCATGGCGCCATAGCCAAGCCGCTTCACGCTGCGGCCGCCGAGGTTGAACGTGCCGGATTGATCGATAGTGGACATGGTCTAACTCCTTTCAAGAGATGACACCAAGATAGGCGTTGGCGGCACGTGTGAAAATTGGCTATAATCCGCACGGGCTGTGCGGAGTAGCGAACAGTGAAAGCAGATCTGGGTGATCTCAATGCCTTTGTTGCCGTGGCGCGCGCCGGGGGTTGTCGTGAAGGGGCGCGCGTAAACGGCAGCAGCGCCTCTTTCCTCAGCGAAGCGGTGCGTCGCCTGGAGGCCCAACTCGGCGTCAGGCTGCTCAACCGCACGACACGCAGCGT
>NZ_JBFUAY010000494.1:0-1396 GCF_056406015.1 Rhizobium sp. P1_E1
GTTCTAGGACGCGCTGAAACGCTCAGCAACTTGGCGCCAAGTCATCCGTCGCCGCGCGAGGACGGCGGTGGAAATGAACTTGAGAATGCGGAGTTCCCCGAAGTTATCGTGTCGCAATTGGTCAGCCGAAAGGAAGAACGCCGGGACGTGTTCGAACCTGAGGAAGAGCAAACCGAGGCGATCACTCAGAAGGCAATGATTTATCTTACCAACGGCTGAAACCGCAATGTCTTGCCAATTGTCCGGTTTTCTGGCGACGATCCTGATCCAACTACGGTCGTCAACGTCATGTATAAAGCGGACTACGTCCTTCCATCTTGCTCAGACACCGACCTAGGGCGTCTGAGTCAGGATCGCTCATATCAATCCCATACTCCTCTCCGAAAATCGCGATGAAAAAGAACAGTCTTTTGTCTTCCGTATGGACGAAGTCGAATTCGTGAAGGACTTCATAGATCTCGGAATCCTCGCTGAAAAACGCGTCGTGCGGATAGAGGGAGCGGCGTAGATAGTTCCATTTAAGTGGTTGATCGCCGACCCTCACAAATCGCCGAAGGGGATCCAGCGCTTCCATGTCCAGAAGTTGTTTGCGCCAGCCTTCTACCTCCATGGTCCGTAGTGCCAACGCCTCCATCGCCGCCTTCAACAGAAAGCGGGACATGAGTTTCCGATCGACATCGTCCGGATTTGAAACTGGGAGAACAAGCCGGCCAGGCTGTCCCGCAAGCAACGATCGCTCAAAGTCACCTCTTCGACCGGGATCCAATGGCTCGACGGCGATAGAGTCCCGATCCATCCACACATCTACGCCCATTCCGAGATGAGGTAACATGCCCCTCATCGATGGGATTCGCCCTCGCTTGTTCGCGATCGACATTTGAGAGCGAAGATGCCTGAAGTAGGCGCTCTCGAGCAATGGTCCTTCGATCTTTCGTGCGAAATAGTTGTTGCACCGGTCGCAAACGATCCCTGCCGGCAAAACGTGCTCGATATTGCCGAGAGACTCGGGAATGATGTGTTCTACGGAACGTGATGAGGAAGCATTCTCGCGACAAAAGATGCAGAGATCGAAGGTCGACTCCTTTTCCAAAGGGATATTCCAATTAGTCATCAACCTAACTTTGGAATACGGAACAATCAACCCGAATATTCCTTGCAAGGAATAAGCCGTTGCGGTACGTACCGAGAAACGGAGCACACGCATGGGTAAATTGGCCGGCAGAATCATCGAGGCGACGCAAGCACAGGGATCCCGCGTCGGGCACGCCGATGGCCTCGATCTGCGCCGTCTGCGCCTGCTCTCGGGTTTGACGCAAGCCGACATGGCAGCCCGATTAAATGTGCWGCAGGCCGCCGTCTCAAAAATCGAGAAAGGTGGCGAGGTCTACCTGTCTAC
>NZ_JBFUAY010000495.1:0-1376 GCF_056406015.1 Rhizobium sp. P1_E1
GTGCTGAATCGACATGATACGTCTCTTGACGAAGAGGGACGCTTTCGGCTTCTGGTCGATGCCATCACCGACTACGCCATCTATATGCTCAGCCCCGAAGGCATCATYACCAGCTGGAATGCCGGCGCTCAGCGCTTCAAAGGTTACAAGCCCTCCGAAATTCTCGGCGAGCATTTTTCCCGTTTTTATCTGGAAGAGGACCGCGCCGCAGGAATTCCGGCGCGCGCGCTCGCCACGGCGGCGGAGCACGGCCGGTTCGAGGGGGAAGGCTGGCGCCAGCGCAAGGATGGAACCCGCTTCTGGGCGCATGTGATCATCGATCCGATCCGTCGTCCCTCCGGCGAGCTCATCGGCTATGCCAAGATCACCCGTGACCTGACCGAACGCAGAGCAGCTGAACAGACGATCCGCCAGAGCGAGGAACAGTTCCGCCGGCTCGTCCAGGGCGTGTCGGACTATGCGATCTACATGCTCGATCCCGACGGGAATGTCAGCAGCTGGAATTTCGGTGCCGAGCGTATCAAGGGCTATCGACCGCAAGAAATCATCGGTCGGCATTTCTCGACCTTCTATACGCCCGAGGACCGCGAAGCCGGCTTGCCGGAAACCGCGCTCAGCCTCGCCCGCGCCGAGGGCCGGTTCGAGCGGGAAGGCTGGCGCGTGCGCAAGGACGGCAGCCGCTTTTGGGCCAGCGTCGTCATCGACGTCATCCGCGACGACGACGGCGATGTACTCGGTTTCGCGAAGATCACTCGCGATATTACCGAGAAGATGGAGACCCAGCGAGCATTGGAGCAGGCGCGCGAAGAGCTCTTCCAGTCGCAGAAGATGGAGGCAATCGGTCAATTGACCGGCGGTATCGCCCATGATTTCAACAATCTGCTGATGGCTGTGCTCGGCAGTCTTGAAATCCTGAAGAAACGCATGCCGCAGGATCTCTCACTGACATCGCTGGTTGATAATGCCATGCAGGGTGCCCAGCGCGGCGCCGCATTGACGCAGCGYATGCTGGCCTTTTCCCGCCGGCAGGAACTGCACGTGGAACCGATCGACGTCTCCGGACTGGTCCGTGGCATGATGGATATGCTGAGCCGTTCGCTCGGCCCTCTCACTGTGATCGAGACCTCTTTCCCCGTCAGGCTGCCAACGATCCTCACCGATCCGAACCAGCTGGAGATGGCGATCCTAAATCTCGTCGTCAATGCCCGCGATGCCATGCCGTCCGGCGGACGGATCGTGCTTCGCGCCTCCGAGGAATCGCTGCTGTCAGGTAAGGGCCCGCGGTCGGCCGGCCGCTATGTCCGTATCGCGGTGATCGACGAACGCGAGGGCATGGATGCAAAGACGCTGCAGCAGGCCATCACGCCGTTCTTCAC
>NZ_JBFUAY010000496.1:0-1370 GCF_056406015.1 Rhizobium sp. P1_E1
GTTCCGGCGCCGGACGGGTCAATGTTCGCGACCTGCATCTGTCCAAGTACATCTGCAAGGCGGACGCCGCGCTCATGCAGCATTGCTGCAATGGAAAGCACATTCCGGAGATTACGTTGTATTGCGAAAAGGCTGGCGGCGATTCGACAGTGGAGTACGTCAAGATTGTACTGAAGCAGGTTCTAGTGACGAGTCATTCGGTGACCGGTGCGACAGGCGGTGATGCCGTCAGCGTCGATGTCTCGTTCAACTTCGCCGAATATGTGTTGACCTACACACAGCAGGAGAAGGAAGGAAACGCCGGGGCAGCTGTGACGCAGGGATGGAACGTCGCGGAGAATCAGGCAGCAGCCTGATCCCTGGCCCCCGGTGCGTCGGTCGCTCCGGGGGCAACACCAGACGGGTGGCCAGGCGCAAGGGGGTGTTGTGGCATGGCTGAACACATTAAGTACCACGCGCCACTTATGAACGCGTTCCGGATATCCTACGAAAAGGGTGACAGTCGGAAGGTGAGACTCAACGACGATGGTGAAACGGCTCTTTCGGAGACCGAAGCCATTCGTCGACGGGGCATGAGCGAAGCCCAGATCAGAGATATCGTGCTCGATGACTTGAGCAAGATATTTTCGACCATCGACCTGCGCTCGGTGCTCGACATCGACGACCTTCCCTATGTCTTGAAATCGGTCATCAATTTCGGGCTGTATGACATCATGCACCTGACCAGTGAAGATATGGGTCTTGCAGAGATTGAGAAAAATATACTGTCGGCGCTGCGCAGCTACGAACCGCGCCTGCGCGCGGGGAGCCTCAGTGTCAATCGTTCAGAGGAACTCGACGATGTCGCACAGAAGATCCGACTGGCGGTTTATGCCGAGGTCTCGAATCGGCCTATCGACATCCCCATCGGTTTTACGGCGGAAGTCGATCTTAGCTCTTGCAAGACCACTGTTACGCGGGGCTTTGATCGATCATGAACCGCGAATTCCTCGAGTTTTATGATCGTGAGCTGAAGATCCTCTACGAGCGATCCAAGGAGTTCGCAGCCGAGTTTCCTGGGGCGGCAAAGCGTCTCGGGCCGCTGATTGAAGAAAAAATCGATCCGGCGATCGGTGGATTGCTCGAGGGGGCGGCCTTCATGGCGGCACGCGTCCAGCTCAAGTTGAAGAGCGAGTTCGATACGTTCACCAATGAGTTGATCGAGCAGCTTCTCCCGGGGTTCCTGGCGCCCACACCGTCCTTTGCCGTCGTTGAGGCCCGACCGAATTACGGGAATCCCGATCTGGCCGCGGGCGAACGGCTGAAAGCGGGTCAGTTTATCGAAACGACGTTTACCGAGCAGGACCGACGGGTCGCCTGCCGTTACAAGC
>NZ_JBFUAY010000497.1:0-1369 GCF_056406015.1 Rhizobium sp. P1_E1
AGTTCAATCTGCTGGCTGGCAAGCGCGCCGAAGCGTCAACGGCATACGCCTCGGCGCTCAACTACTTTGTCGCCGGCACGGCGCTGCTGCCGGAAGACGCGTGGGAGCGCCAGCGCCAGCTGACCTTCGCGCTTGAGCTGAACCGCGCCGAATGCGAATTCCACCTGGGCGCGCTGCCGGACGCGGAGGAGCGGTTGGCACGGCTTTCCAATCGTGCTGTCTGCTCCGACGACCAGGCTGCTGTCGCCTGCCTGCGCATCGATCTCTATGCCGCGCTCGGTCAGACCAGTCGCTCCGCCGCGGTCGGTCTCGACTACCTGAGGCAGCATCTCGGCGTTGACTGGTCGCCGCATCCGGCCGACGAGGAGGTGCAACGAGAATACGACCGGATATGGTCGGGGCTCGGGAGCCACGCGATCGAGGAGCTCATTGACCTGCCGCTGATGAGTGACCCAGCGTCCTCCGCGACACTGGATATTCTCACGCGGCTCGTTGGGGCGGTATGGCACACGGATGCGAATCTGGCATGCATGGCAATCTGCCTAGCTGTGAACGTGAGCCTCGAGCGAGGCAACAGTGACGGCTCCTGCTACCATTATGTGTCGCTTGGCTATATTGCCGGGCCGCGCTTCGGCGACTATGAGGCCGGATTCCGGTTTGGTCAGCTAGGCTGCCATCTGGTCGAAACGCACGACCTGAATCGCTTTCAGGCCAGGACTTACAAAGACTTCGGGGCCCACGTCATACCGTGGACGAGACATGTCCGAATCGGCCGCGACATCTTGCTGCGAGCGCTTGACATCGCCAACCAGAGCGGCGACCTCACGTTTGCCGGATACAGCCATGTCAGCTTGAACTCGAATCTGCTGGCGGCTGGCGATCCGCTTATCGAAGTGCAACGCCAAGCGGAGATTGGCCTCGCGTTCGCGCGGGAGGTGCGGTTCCAGTTCGTTGTGGACCTCGCCAGCGCGCAACTCGGACTCGTCCGGACACTGCGGGGGTTGACCCGGAAATTCGGCTCCTTTGATGACGACGGATTTGACGAAGTTGAGATCGAGCGCCGGTTTTCCGAAAATCCGAATCTCGCGGAAATCTGCTACTTTGTCAGAAAACTGCAGGCGCGGTTCTTTGCGGGCGACCACGAGGCGGCCGTGGATGCGTCATTGCGGGCGCAGAGACTGCCGTGGACATCGGTGGCGCATTTTGAGGAAACGCCGGAGCATCATTTCTACGGCGCCTTGGCCCGCGCCGCATGCTGCGATTCGGCCGCGGCCGAGCAGCGGGCGCGGCACACGGAGGCTCTGGTCGCCCACCACCGACAGCTTGAAATCTATGCGAAGAATTGCCCGGAGAACTTCGAGAACCGAGC
>NZ_JBFUAY010000498.1:0-1366 GCF_056406015.1 Rhizobium sp. P1_E1
CGCGATGGTTCGGTGTCGAAAACAGATGCCTCGTCCCGGTCACCAGTTTCGCGGAACCGGATCCGGCGAGCCAGGAGGATGGCGGCAACGTACCGAACGCCTGGTTCGCCCGTGACGCAACCAAGCCGCTGATGTTCTTTGCCGGTCTCCATGTGCCGCAATGGCAGAGTGTCCGAAAGGTCAGGGACGGTCTGACCACCGACGATCTTTATGGCTTTTTGACCACAGATCCCAACGACCTGGTGAAGCCGATTCACGACAAGGCCATGCCCGTCCTGTTGCTGACAAAGGAAGAGACCGACACCTGGATGCGGGCACCCTGGGAAGAGGCCAAGGAACTGGCCCGTCCATTACCCAATGACGCGCTGATCATCTCATCCCGCGAACCGTACGGATCCACGATCGTGTCGAAATCCGGAGAGCCGGTGGAACAGGGCAGTCTGCTTTGACGCCTGAAGTCACGGCCAGCTTGTATCGGAAAACGAAAAAGCCTGCCGCGGGAGGAGGTGCGGCAGGCTTTTCCAAAAGATTGAACAACGGCTGGGAGGAGGAGTGCCGCTGTTCCGTCAGGCTTCCCTTGGGAGGAGGAATGGGTCGCCTGAGACACGAAGCTCTGCGGGAGGAGGTGCATTGCTTCGTTGAGGTGAAGATACCAGAGGCCGCCCCGACGGCCAGCGCTCAGATCGCAGTGCAGCCATGCACTTGCTGCAACGCAATATAGATCCTGTGCTTATTTTTCGGCCATTATGGTCGAGGTGCCGCCTTCTCTCTGCTAGGCTCGAAACTGAGAACAAATTCGATCACCTTGGCGGAGGACATTTCGCACGGCTTCAGTGTCGACCCAGCTCCAGCCAATCGATAGAGGTTGAAGCTGACGATATCGGTTCCGCTAAGCTCCTCGCCATAGAGCCAGGTCCGTTTGCCATCCTCCGACCGCTTGACGGTCACGCCCCATGTCCGATTACCAAAATGTCCGTCGACATAGCCTTCCGGCAATCTGGCAAGCGCGTCTTCGAACGTCGCCTGAATTGATGAAGGTGTTCGGCCGTTGGCTGTCATGGTTCCAGGCATTCGTCGCAAATCCCGCAGCCATCATCATCCATGCTCAAGGCCGGACGTAATTTTCGACAGCAYGGACACGTCGTAGCATCCGACGCRYACGTSTCWTCGCGGTCCGGCGGAAGAATTTCGATACAGACGTTCGACAGGACATCGGCCGCGCTTCGATCCATGCGATGCTCCAGTGTTGGGATACACTAGAGATAGTGAACCTCGAAGGCTGCACAAGCCGGCAGAGATTGCTGTCGGAGATTGGCCGGTGCGGAACCTGTGCCGACCGTCTCAAATTGATTGCCAAGAGCTGCTC
>NZ_JBFUAY010000499.1:0-1356 GCF_056406015.1 Rhizobium sp. P1_E1
GGCGATGCCGAAACGGGCCGAGTTGAGGCAGGTAAACGGTCCCTTGAGGCCGGTGACACCAGGCAGAAGGTTTTCCTCAGGCACGAAGACCCCGTCCATCACTACTTCGCCGGTGATCGAGGCGCGCAGTCCCACCTTGCCGTGGATGGGGGGAGCCGAAAGCCCTTTCCAGCCCTTTTCGAGGATGAAGCCGCGGATGAGGCCATCCTCGGTCTTTGCCCAGACGACGAAGACATCGGAGATCGGCGCGTTGGAGATCCAGGTCTTCGAGCCGGTGAGGCTGTAGCCGCCGTCGACCTTCTTGGCGCGCGTCGCCATCGAGCCGGGGTCGGAGCCGTGATCCGGTTCGGTCAGGCCGAAGCAGCCGATCCATTCACCGGTGGCGAGTTTCGGCAGGTATTTCAGCTTCTGCGCCTCGGAGCCGAAGGTTTCGATCGGCACCATGACCAGCGAGGACTGGACGCTCATCATCGAGCGGTAACCGCTGTCGACCCGTTCGACCTCGCGGGCGATCAGGCCRTAGGCGACGTAACCGAGGCCGGCGCCGCCATAATCCGGCGAGATCGTCGGGCCGAGCAGGCCGAGTTCGCCCATTTCGCGGAAGATCTCGGGATCGGTCTTTTCATTGCGGAAGGCGTCGAGAACACGGGGAGCAAGCTTTTCCTGCGCATAGGCATGGGCGGTGTCCTGCACCATGCGCTCTTCGCTGGTCAGCTGCTCCACCAGCCGGAACGGATCGGCCCAGTCGAAAACTTCGCGCGTATGCTGCATGGCCGCGTCTCCTCATCCCGGTTCTGGCTTGCCTCGCTTAATTTGGCCATAGACCCGCCAGCCGACCGCGTCAACAGAAGGCGGCAGTCTCGAAAAGACCGGCCGCGCCATCTTTTCAAAAGCGTCGGCATGATCCACTTTGCCCGCGATCGATTCTGGAACGAGGAGGCGGAAATGTCGTCAAGCGATCTGTTCGTATCGGCCGAAGGCGCCGAATGGGTCAATCCCGAACCCGGCGTCGTCAGGCGCATCATGACCTATCTGCCTGAGATGATGATGGTGGAAGTGGCTTTCGAAAGCGGCGCCGTAGGTGCGGCCCATTCGCATCCGCATATCCAGGCCAGCTACGTCGCCGAAGGCAGTTTCGAAGTGACGATCGATGGTCGAACCGAGGTGCTCAAGCAGGGCGGCAGCTTCATCGTGCCCCCCAATCTGATCCATGGCGTCAAGGCGCTGGAAAAGGGCCGGCTGATCGATGCATTCACACCGCACCGGGCCGAATTCCTGAAATAGCGAGCATGATGCTGAAAACTGTGAGCGGTTTTCGGACGACATCATGCTCTAATTAAACATCCGCTCTTGTCC
>NZ_JBFUAY010000500.1:0-1340 GCF_056406015.1 Rhizobium sp. P1_E1
GCCTGATGCTGCTTGCCGCGGCACTCGCGGCACTCGGCACCTGGCAGGTTGAGCGCCTGGCCTGGAAACGCGATCTGATCGTCCGCGTCGATCAGCGTGTGCATGCCGCACCCATGCCAGCCCCGGCACGTCCCGACTGGAACAAGATCAATGCCACTGATGACGTATATCGGCGGGTGACCGTAGCCGGGACGCTGGCGAACGACAAGGAAACGCTGGTCTATGCCTCGACCGTGCTCGGTCCGGGTTATTGGGTGATGACGCCGCTGACGTTTGCCGACGGCACATCAATCCTCATCAATCGCGGCTTCGTGCCGACCGAGAGGCGAGACCCGGCCTCGCGCCGCGAGGGCGAAGTGTCAGGCCCGGTCGAGATCACCGGGTTGATGCGGATGACCGAGCCGAAGGGATCGCTGCTGCAATCGAACGACGTCGCGGCCGACCGCTGGTATTCGCGCGATGTCGCAGCGATCGCAGAAAAGCGCGGCATTGGTACGATCGCGCCCTACTTCATCGACGCCGATGCCACTGCCAATCCCGGCGGCCTGCCCGTCGGCGGCCTGACGGTGATCGATTTCCCCAACAACCATCTCGTCTACGCGATCACCTGGTACGGGCTGGCGGCGATGGTGCTGGCATTGCTGGTGTTCATTCTTCGCGGCGAGAGGGCCACCGCATAATGCGGCAGTGATCACCCTTATGAAGCAATCCGGCTGATCGCCTCGGCGAGTTGCGCTTGCGAGAAGGGTTTGCCGAGGCGGGGCAGGTCGACGATGCCGGCGCCTTCGGGAATCTCGGCGTAACCGGTTGCGAGGATGATCGGCATATCAGGCCATTCGTTGCGGATCGCCTCGGCGAGCTGTGACCCCGTCATGCGCGGCATGGCATGATCGCAAATCACCAGGTCGACCTGCTGCTTGCGCAGGATGTCGAGCGCCTCGGGACCCGCCATCGCCTCGAACACGGTATGGCCGAGATCCTCCAGCATCAGTGTCGTATTCATCAGGACCAGACCATCGTCATCGACCGCGACGATGCGCAGCCGGCGCGCAGCATTTTCCTCCTGCAGCGGCCGCTCGGCAGCGGCCTCGGTCACCTGCTCGACAACGGCGACCGGGAACCATAATTCAGCCGTCGTGCCTTCGCCGAGGCTGCTTTTCATCACGAGGCGCCCACCGGACTGGGACGCAAGGCCCTGCACCATGGAAAGGCCGAGACCGGTGCCCTTGCCSASRCCCTTGGTGGTGAAGAACGGCGTGATGGCCTGCTGCAGCGTCTTTGCATCCATGCCCTCGCCTTCGTCGATCACCGCGATACGGACATAGCGGCCGGCCGACAGC
>NZ_JBFUAY010000501.1:0-1335 GCF_056406015.1 Rhizobium sp. P1_E1
GGAGAGTGCTGCGAGCTGCTCGACGGTGTAGATGTTGACCGCCTCCAGCTCCTTGATCTGGCTGGGTTTGAGATAGGGCCATTGCGCCAGCGGCGTGCCGGTCAGCTGCTCGCGGGCGGCCGCGCCTTCCTTGAAACGCTTGTAGGCGTCGGAAAAGCGCTGTTTGTCGTTCTCCGTCACCTCGCGATAGACTTCGGTGTGCTTGTCGCCGGAGATGAAGATGCGGACGAATTCCTTGTCGGCGAAGATCGGGCGGCCTTCCTTCTCCGTCAGAAAGGTCTGTTCGACCGGTTCGAGGCTGAAGGAGGCATAAATTCCGGTATTGTTGTCGGGCATTGTGCTGTCTCGCTGTTGATGGCGGGGAAATTGAAACGGGCGCCGAAGCGCCCGTGGTTTGCTTTGGGTTTAGTTCACCTTCGACAGGAAGGGACGCATCAGCGTCGCCTCGAGCACGCCCGTCGCGGTGATGGTGATACCAGTGCCGTTGGCGGTGGCGTTGGCCGAGAGCGTGATGCTCTGGACGACGCCATTCGGGCTGTAGGTGATGCCCGAGATGGTGGTTCCGCCCGCCATACCTGTGCCGGAAACGGCCGCACCGATGAACGGGCCGGAACCGGCGTTGAGGCCGGAAAGGCTCGTCAGCAGGGCGGAGCCGTTGACCGTGGTTGCGGCAAACGTCTGGTTGGCCGCCGCGAAGTTGACGTTGGCGATGGCCTTGGTGGTTGCCGTGGCAGAGGCCGGGGCACTCGCCTGGCCTGCCGTGGTGGTGGTTTCGGCAACGACGAGGGCCGCCGTTGCGGTTGCGACCTGCGACGGCGCCTGACCGTTGCGCTGCAGCCAGATGTAATAGGTGCCTGCTGCAAGCGTGATGGCGCCAACCGGGCCGCCGGTCAGCGTCGGGGGTTGGGCAGCGCCGGAGAAGACGCCGCAGCGCTGGCCGACGACGGCGGCCGCCGTGGTCAGCAGCGAGGCGACATAGTCCCTGGTCCACTGGAACCATTGGCCGGGCTGAAGGGTCGTCTGCGAGGCCAGCACCAGCTGGCAATAGACCCATTCGGATTCGCGATCCCCGCCGGCAACAGCGCCGAGGGAGAAGTTCGGGCCCGGAATACCGGAGCCGGAAACGATCGGGCCTTCGACGACGAACGGGTTCGCGCCAAGACGATCGGACTGGATTGTTGCGACCGACATTTGCTTTTCCTTTCGTTGACGATCAGGCGAACAACACGCCCTGCAGGAAGGCGTTGTTCATGGTGAGGTTGCCGGCGAAGCCCATCAGCTGCACGAAGGCGTCCTGGTTGGTGTTCATGCGCTCGTCGCCGATCGGAGCCATGT
>NZ_JBFUAY010000502.1:0-1322 GCF_056406015.1 Rhizobium sp. P1_E1
GAAGATCTGCTGGGGAGAGAAGCGGTCGCGCCACGGCAGGAGTTGCTCGACAAGGCGATGCGTAAAAAGGTGGTTATGGTCACGGGTGCTGGTGGCTCGATCGGCGGCGAGTTGTGCCGCCAGATTCTACGCAACGAGCCTTCCACCCTGATCCTCCTCGATCAGAACGAGTTTGCGCTTTATAATATCCATGCCGAATTGCAGAAGCTGGCCGAGCTGTACAGACAAGAAGATCTGCAGATCGTCCCAATTCTTTGTTCCGTTCGCGACCAGGATCGCATGGAACATATCATGCAGAGCTGGCGACCACACACGCTCTATCATGCAGCCGCTTACAAGCATGTGCCCCTTGTCGAACATAATGCCGTGGAAGGCATCAAGAACAATGTCATGGGTACGCTGGTCACGGCGCGCGCGGCCAATAAATGCGGCGTTTCGAATTTCGTGCTGATCAGTACAGACAAGGCCGTACGCCCCACGAACGTGATGGGGGCCAGCAAGAGACTGGCGGAGATGGTTCTGCAGGCGCTCGCAGCGGAGTCTACGACCGACAGAATGCGAACCAATTTTTCCATGGTCCGCTTTGGGAATGTACTCGGTTCGTCCGGATCCGTCGTGCCGCTTTTCAGGCAGCAGATCAAGGAAGGCGGCCCCGTTACCCTGACACATCCTGAGATAACCCGCTACTTCATGACCATTTCGGAAGCCTCGCAACTCGTCATCCAGGCTGGCGCGATGGCCGAGGGTGGAGATGTTTTCCTGCTCGACATGGGAGAACCCGTGCGCATCGCCGATCTCGCCCGCAAGATGGTAGAGCTTTCCGGGCTGACCCTCCGCGACGATGACAATCCTGAAGGGGATATCGAGCTTTCCGTTACCGGCCTCAGGCCCGGCGAGAAGCTCTACGAAGAACTTTTGATCGGCGACAACCCTGAAACAACCGAACATCCTCGCATTATGAAGGCGCGCGAGGATTTCCTCTTCTGGCCGGAGCTTTCGAAAAAGCTCAACTCGCTCAATGCGGTATTGGATCGGAACGATATGGTCGCGGCACGCGCGATGTTGGCGGAGCTCGTCTCCGGCTATTCCTCAACCGGTGAAGTCTCGGATCTGGCCTTCACCGGCGCCGAAACCAATACGGCGGCCTGAGACGTCAGGGCCTGCAGACGTTAGCTCCGAACGACAGGCGCAAACCGTGTGCTGCCGCGGTCCACACAAATAAGGGCGACCAAATAGGCGAAGATCGGATCCAGAGCCTTCTGATTGAACATGATGCCAAAGCTGCCGGTTATGACGTAGCTGCTGAGGAGCAGAAGAGCGAG
>NZ_JBFUAY010000503.1:0-1311 GCF_056406015.1 Rhizobium sp. P1_E1
ATACAGACGCGCGTGGCAAGGATCAGTACAACGAATTGCTGTCGACCGAGCGCGCGGAGGCGGTAGTCAAATATCTCGAGCAAAAGAATGTGCCGGCCGACAAACTCCAAGCCATCGGCTTTGGAAAGCGCCTGCCGCGCACCACCGATCCCTTCGACCCGGAAAATCGTCGCGTCGAATTGAAACTGGCCGTACAATAAGAGCCTCGCCGGAGCGCGTCGTGAGATTTGAGGACCTTCTGTCGCCGATTGCTGACGACGAGCCATGCGGGCCCGATCTCGACGCGGCCGGCGACAGCGACTATTTCGCGTATATAATGTCTGCCGAGGAGCGCTTCCCGCGGACCGTCGTCGACCCGGCGACCGGGTCCTTTTATGAGCGCAATGTCATCAAACTAGCGGACGAGGAGCGGCAGAGCGACCTTTTGCTTCGGCGCAGTAAAGATCTGCGACTTATCGTCCTTACGGCTCAGTTCCAAATTGGAGCCGGCGAGGTCGGAAGATTCGCCGACACGCTTGATGCGATCCTTGTTATGATCAGGGATTTCTGGAATGACATCCACCCGAGAGCAGAGGATGGTGACCTGACACTCCGGCGCGTCGCCTTGGAGGGGCTCGATGATCGGAAAAGGGTTGTCCTTCCACTCAGCTATGCGCCATTGTTTGAGGATCGCCGCCTTGGCCCAGTTTCGTTACGGACCTGGCGAGTTAGCTTAAGGCCAGAAATCGCAAAATCGAGCGATATCCCGCATAGCTCAGTTCTGATCTGTGATGCCATCGCCGCGCCCGCAAACCATGATGCCGTAGTCGCCGTATATGCGAATATACAAAAAGCATCTAACCGCCTCGCCGATATTCGACTTAAGTTCTTCGAAGCAGAGCGGATCGAATATGCACCCGTCTTCGATGGAACAATGGCTGTTTTAGTCGAAATTGCCGACATGCTTTCCCAGAATGCGCCAGATCTGGCTGGCCTGAACAGCGATAACAGTCCGACATCGGATGAACGCATGCAGTCTGCCGTGCCAAGCGACACTGTCTTATCGCATCGGGTCGCTGGGGCTGCTGCATCAGAAATCTGCCCGATCTCGTTTACGTCCATGCGCGAAGTAAATGGCACGCTGGCAGCTCTCGAGATTTATTTCTCCGTTTTTGAGCCGTCATCACCGGTTCTTCTTCTCGTTCGGCAAGCTCGGTTACTCATCGGCCGCCCCTTGGTGGAGGCGCTCTCCGTTCTTGTCCCAAACCATTCCAACTCGGTCGTCTTGAAAATAGATCATGACTCCGGTTTCGAGCTCGACCTCGCCAGAAT
>NZ_JBFUAY010000504.1:0-1298 GCF_056406015.1 Rhizobium sp. P1_E1
GTGATATAGCATGCCTACGCGGCGCCATTTGCTATTGGTGAGAAATCAACAGGCGCGATCAGCCTACCTTTGCCGATGTGCGATTTTCATCTTGAAGATTTCCCTCGTGAGATCGACCTGACCGGCTTTGATCAATCGGACCATCGCACGGAAATAGCCGCCCGCGTTCTTGATCGGATCAGATCCTGGCGCTGGCCGCGTTTGCATCTGCACCACGTAAACGAGCGTGGCAGACGCACAGAGCGCCCCGATTTCACGGGTTGCTTCCTCCCAGCCGGACGCGGACACCCCAAAAGCGCCCCGCATGCGCGACACGCCCATAATCAGGTCTCGGTCGCTGCGCACGTCGCCTATAAACTCCATCGCATCGGGGCAAGCTGTCCCCAAATCGCCGGCGTTTAAGCTCACACTCGCCCGTTCCGGATCCTTCGGATTATCATTGCCGTTGTTACAAGACTCGTCAGGGGCATATTTGTTGTTGTCTTTGTGGCGGCATGATTTGCCGGCAGAGGCGGCATGAAATTTTCCTTCCGCCTCTTCCCTGATCGTGCGCCAGGCATCTCGGGCGTCGTCCGCCGATCCCGCTCCGGACCTGCGCGGTGTTACTCTGGTAAGCTCAAGGGCACGCGCTCTTAGCTCGCTGACGTCGATGCTCGGGAAAGTCTCTGCAAGTGTCTTGAGCGCCTCCTGCGCCGATCTGCGATGGATGGTGAGTTCGTCGAAGGCCGCTGACCGCTCGCGCTCTTTGTCTTCGATCACCTGGAGCTGATCGTGAAGCTCAGGCAGCCTTGCGAGAAGAGGGGAGAGATCGAAGCCATATGCCTTCACGATTTTGCCCCGCGATCGCTGAGCGAACCGTTTGCCATTCGGACTATCCTTCGCGCCGATCACTCCTACGTCGAGCAGCCGTTCAAGAGCATAGCGGACAGACCGCTCCGACATCCCTGTGCGCTCGACTAGGAATGCATTCGAGGGCCAGACGAGCATCCGGTTTTCAATCAGCTCTCCGCCGAAGACGCCGACAAGCTGGTCGAGGACGGACCTGCAGTTCGACGACAGTTTCAACACGCGGGCAGCCATGCGCGCTGCCTGATAAAGGTCTTGCTTGTCAGCTGTAGCTGGCTCTGCGGCCGATGATAGTATCGGCTTTAGAGCGCGCCAGCCGGACGACTGTGCGCTTCTCATAGTTATCCCTTTCACAGGGCAACGCTTCGCCGTTCGCCTCAAAGTAGGCGTTGACAAATCAGCGTGATTTGGGATAGCCAGAAGTGCATGTTAGCTCTGGTGTCCCAATGGTC
>NZ_JBFUAY010000505.1:0-1284 GCF_056406015.1 Rhizobium sp. P1_E1
GTCCTCTACCTCTATTCCCTTCTCGATCATCGCTGCGCGGAAGGCCTTTGCGCGCTCCACAGTCGTCGCAAAGCCGGGTTGACCGAGAATGATCCCAACCCGTCGATGATGCAGCGTCACGAGATGATCGACGAGCGTTTGTATTGCGGCGACGTTATCCGTCCCGACCTGGTCGAAACGGTTGTCCGACAGCCTGTCAACAAGCACACAGGGAAGGTCGGACCGGATGAGATAGTCCAGCGCTTTTTTAGGATCGCCCGAAGGCGCAAGTATAATCCCGTCGACTCGGCGTTGATGCAGATGCTGGACCAGTTCCAGCTCCCGGACCGGGTCATCTTGCGTGTCACAGAGGAACACGATCAAGCCCCGTTTGGAACACTCGGTTTCAATCGCACAGATAATGTCACTGAAATAAGGGTTCGAAATTGCGGAAATCGCGAGGCCGACGGTACCTGTCGATGACAATTTGAGCGAGCGAGCGACTGTATTGGGGATATATCCGATCGCCTCCACGGACTCGAGGACGAGCTTGACCTTCTCGGGCGAGACGTAGCGCGTCTTATTGAGAACGTGCGAAACCGTGGAGACTGAGACCCCGGCCGCCTTTGCCACCTCGGAAATAGTCGTCATGAGCGCACTCCAGCTCTCGCCAGCAGCGCAACAAACAGGTTTTTCAAACTATCCTCCCAAGCGAAATTCCAACCTCCAGAGGCTCTCCCAGGATCCGCTATGTAATAACGCTAGCGCCATCGAAACGTTTGCGCAATCGTTTTTTTCTGCTAATCGTTCATCGTTCTTGTTGCTGCTAATCTCTTGGGAGGGAGACGCCATGCTGAAGGGTGTGCCGCCGTTCATTACGGCCGACCTGTTGTGGGTCATGGCCTCCATGGGTCACGGCGACGAACTGGCAATCGTGGATCGAAACTTCTCCGGTTTTCGTGTAGCGACCCAAACCACGAGCGGAAAGCTTCTCATCTTAGAGGGTGTCGATGCACCGACTGCAGTCCGCGGGATCCTTCAGATGATGCCCTTGGACACGTTTAGTGAGACGCCTCTGATGCACATGGAGGCCGTCGACGCRCCAGGCGAGTTGCTGGAAGTACACAAAGACGTCCTCGCCGTTTGCAGTGAAGCAGAGGGCCGTTCGATAGCGAGCCAACCGGTCGAGAGGTCTGCGTACTATCCCATCGCGATGCGATCGTTTGCAGTCATCCAGACGGCGGAATCGCGCGCCTATGGGAACTTCATCCTTAAGAAGGGCGTGGTCTGAGGGTTCTCTTCGAC
>NZ_JBFUAY010000506.1:0-1278 GCF_056406015.1 Rhizobium sp. P1_E1
GCGCATATCTTCGAGGAAGCGGACAGATGAACCGCGCGGCTGCCGTCGAGCGCGTAGTCTATTGGATCGGGTTGGCGGCCCTGATCTGGATCGTCGTCACCTTCCTGATACTGCCGCTCGTCGCGTGCGCATATCTTCGAGGAAGCGGACAGATGAACCGCGCGGCTGCCGTCGAGCGCGTAGTCTATTGGATCGGGTTGGCGGCCCTGATCTGGATCGTCGTCACCTTCCTGATACTGCCGCTCGTCGCGTCACTTCATGCGGCATTTTTCAAGCACGGCAGCCTGGTGGTCGGCCAGACCCTAAGCGAACTTTCAAGATCACGAAGAGTGCGCGCTGCCCTTTGGAACACGGCTTGGATGACGTCAGCGACCATGGTCACGGTGACCATTGTCGGGATTTTCCAGGTCGTCGTCCTTGAATATTTTCACGTACGCGGTCGCGCGCTCTTGAAAATCGCCTATGCAACGCCGCTGGTCTTCGGCAGTGTCGTTGCGGCGGCGGGCTATAACTTCACCTATGGTCCCGGCGGTGCGGTGACACATCTGGTGAAGGCGATCGTTTCCAGCCTCCCGCAAGACTGGTTCATCGGCTGGTTTGGCGTGCTCTTCACGCATACCTTTCTGATGACCAACTTTTACTATCTTTTTCTGCGCGCTGCGATGCGCCGCGTCGACCACGCAACCATCGAAGCCGCGCGCAGTATGGGTGCCTCGGAATATACGATCCTGTGGCGTGTGGTACTGCCCGCAATCATGCCGACGCTCCTCGCTGTCACCCTTCTTACCCTTTACACCGCGATCAGCTCTTTCGCCGCCCCTCAGGTGCTGGGCGGTCGCGATTTCCACATGCTGAGCCAGATGGTGCTGACTCTGAACAGCCTGCGCCGTCCCGACATGGCCGCCTTACTGGCGCTTATGATGGGACTGTGTCTCATGGCGCTTATCCTGCTGTCTCAATATTACGAAGCGCGCGGCTCCTATGTCGGCGGCGCGAAAGCGACTGCGCCCATCCAGCTACGCAAAATTTGCAGCCCGATCGGCAATACAGTGCTACACTTTTTTGCCTATCTTCTTGTGGCTATTTATGCGGTGCCGATCGCTCTTGTCGTACTCTTCTCCTTCGCCCCGGCCGCGAGCATCGGCATCGAAGTGATCCCATCCAGCCTGACCCTGAAGAACTATGCCCGCGTCTTTACCGAAGGCACCGCCTTTCTTCCGTTCTTCAACTCCATAGTGATGAGCCTTGTCGCGGTATCGGCGGCGCTGGTCGTTACGC
>NZ_JBFUAY010000507.1:0-1271 GCF_056406015.1 Rhizobium sp. P1_E1
GGATCGTCTCGATGATCTCATAGGTCTTCTCGCGGGCCGGATTGATGCAATTGTCGGGAAAGCCCTGAACCGAATAATAGCTGCCGACCTCGGCCGGATCGCGCAGCTCCGGTATCGCCTGCAGCATGGCGTAGCAATGGCCGGGGACATCGATCTCGGGCACGATCTCCACGCCGAAGCTCTTGCCATGGGCGACGATCTCGCGGATGGCGGCCTTGGTGTAATAGCCGCCGGTGCGGGCCGGGCTCGAACCGAGCAGCGGCGGAACGGCCAGACCGTGGCCGCGCCAGGCGCCGACCGCGGTCAGATCAGGATAGGCGTCGATCTCGACGCGCCACGCTTCGTCGTCGGAAAGGTGCCAGTGGAAGCGGTTGAGCTTGTTCCAGGCAAGCACCGCCAACAGCTTCTTGACCTCGGCGGCGCCGTAGAACTGGCGGGCGACATCGAGATGCAGCCCGCGCCAACCCATCGACGGCTCATCGACGATCTCGCCGGCGGCCGGAAACTGGAAGACCTCGGGATGCAGCCTTGCACCGCGCCAGATCTGGCCGAGCGTGACGAGACCGTAGAGGAAGCCGGTCCGGCTGCTTGCCTCGATCGTGATCGCCTCACCCTCGAAGCTCAGCCGATAGGCCTCCGGCCCGAAGCCGGCGGCATCCTTCAGGGTAACCGGAACCGCGCCTTCCGCCTCGCTCCGTACGATGCCCTCGACGGCAAAGAGATGCTCGACCAGCGCTGCGAAGTTTTGTGCTGCCGCCTCCCCTTCAGCGCTCTGCGCCTGCGGCGCAAAACCGGCCGGCAGCGGCCGGCGGGAAGTGACCGACACATGGTTCGGCCAGGGGATGATCGACACCTGAACGGGCGCATTGACGGGAACCGGATAGATCTCGGCGCCACGCTTCAGCGGTGCGTTGCTGACCGAAGATCGCGTCGGCTCGATGGTGAGGACGATYGTGCTGCCATCGGAAAGCGCGAGATAGCCGCTCGTCGCACCGTCCGTCCAGTGGCGGAACTGCCAGCTCAGCGCGTAGACCGAAATCGTCCACGTCTCGCCGGCGCCGAGAACGAAATTGGCCGGCGGTTGGAATTCGGTGAAATTCGAGAGCCTTTGTGAGACCGTCGCGCCTTCGACGCGACCCGCCGGATCGACACGACCCGGGCCGCTCACGCAGAGGGAGAAATTCGAAAGCGGCTCGGCGCCGAGGTTCTTGAGGCGCAGGACATAGGAAAACTCCTTACCATCAGCAGGCGGATTCCAAAGGGTTTCAAGC
>NZ_JBFUAY010000508.1:0-1267 GCF_056406015.1 Rhizobium sp. P1_E1
GCTGATCATCTATCTCATCTATTTCGGCGGTTCGTCGGCCGTCACCTCTATCGGCCAGGCGATGGGTTACGAGGGGTTCCTCGGCTTGCCCTCCTTTGTCGCCGGTGCGCTTGCCGTCGGCATCATCTCCGGCGCCTACCAGGCGGAGGTCTTCCGCGGCTCATTTCTCGCCATCTCCAAGGGCGAGCTCGAGGCCGCCTCGGCGATCGGCATGCATCGCGGCATGCGCCTTCGCCGCATCATCATGCCGCAGGTGTTTCGCCTCGCCATCCCCGGCCTCGGTAACGTCTGGCAGCTCAGTCTCAAGGATTCGGCGCTGATCTCCGTCACCGGTCTTGCCGAACTGATGCGCACCAGCCAGGTGGCGGCGGGCTCGACCCGGCAATATTTCCTGTTCTTCATTGCCGGCGGCTGCCTCTATCTGCTCCTGACCAGCCTTTCGGACCGCATCTTCAACGGGGCGGAGCGCCGCGCCAATCGCAGCATGCCGGCATCCGCCATGGGCCAGGCGTAAGGAGGCGACAATGGATTTCACCTTCATCGCCTCGACCATGGTCACCCTGCTCAAGGCCGTACCGACGACGCTCATCCTGTTTTCCCTGTCGATCGTCTCCGGCGGCCTGCTGGCGCTTGTCATCGTCTGGATGCGGACCAGCGGCAACCCAGTGCTTTCAAGCTTCGCCAAAGGCTATATCTTCGTCTTCCGCGGCTCGCCGCTGTTGATCCAGATGTTCCTGGTCTTCTACGGCCTCGGCCAGTTCGGCGTCATCCGCTATTCCTTCCTCTGGCCGTTCCTGCGCGAGCCGATGGTCTGCGCCGTGCTGTCACTGGCGCTCTGCACCGCCGGCTACACGGCGGAGATTTTCCGTGGCGGCATTCGCGCCGTCTCGCCGAAGGAGATCGAAGCGGCACGCTCGATCGGCATGTCCGGCTTCCTGCTGGTGCGCCGTATCCTGGCGCCGATTGCCTTCCGTCACGCGCTGCCGGCCTATTCCACCGAGATCGTGCTGATGATGAAGTCGACGGCGCTCGCAAGCCTTGTCACCGTCTGGGAAGTCACCGGCGTGGCGCAGCGGCTGATCTCGCAGACCTACCGCACAATGGAAGTCTTTCTCTGTGCGGCGATCATCTATCTCGTCCTCAACTTCATCATCCTGCAGGGCATGGCTCTGCTCGAATATTCGCTGTCCCGACATCGCCGCGCCATTCCGCAGGCGCTGAAGGCGTAGGCGGCCTAGAACAGGATGATTTTAGGCCGGGTCGGCCT
>NZ_JBFUAY010000509.1:0-1266 GCF_056406015.1 Rhizobium sp. P1_E1
GCTTGGGGCATCTCCGAAGCACTGATCTAGGCTGCTGGAGTTGAACGCTGTTCGGCCGCCATGGAAACATGCTCGCTCATTATCGTCCCCCGCTAGATCACCAATCGGCTGTCCTCAAGCAGCGCGCCGATAGCGGCGTGCATATCGCCCTTGTGATAGGCGACACCTCCTCATGCCCACGGCTTCGCTGATCGGCGGCTCGCGCATCTCCGCACTCCATATCTGAGTTTTCAGATTGGCAGCCGCCCCGCCGATGTTCTTATTATGTTCTCGTGAATTCAATAATCAATCTGGGTGAATTGCTTTTTAAGGCTTTGCTGATGAACTGCCATCATGACAAAGCCGCCCCGCAAGCCGTCCGAGCCGCTGCTCGGTGAAGCCTACGAGCAGCTCCGCAGCCGACCGCGTCGGCGGCGAGATCCCGCTCAGCCTAATCTTCCTCACGATCCGATGCCGGCGCGTATCGCGCCGCCTCGGCCGTCACGGAAGACAGGGTTTCAGATGACAGACGACCTGGAATTGAAGCAGGCCGAAGGTCAGCAATACCCGCAGGAGACGACCGACCGGGACATGGCTGCTGGCAACTACCTCAACACGGCGATCTTGCTGGGGATCCTGTTTATTGCAATCGTCTTCAGGTTCCACAAGATCACCTTGCCGCTGGTCGACGGCTTCAGCTGGCGCGAGATAAGCACTGCAATGATGGCCGACAATTTCCAGCAGCGCAGCTGGAACATCTTCTTTCCGGAAGTCAGTTGGACCGGGCCCGGGCCAAGCTATCAGGGCCGCGAGTTCCAGATCGTCAGCTATCTCACAGCCCTGCTCTACCAACTCTTCGGTTGGCACGACTGGTTCGGCCGCATGGTTGCGGCCTTCTTCGGTCTCGTGACGGTGTTTTCGTTGCACAGGCTAACGGCCCTCTGCTGGGACGAGATGCGTGCCCACGCGGCGGCACTTGCCTACGCGCTGATGCCGGCGGCAATCATGATCGACAGCTCGTTTCTTCCCGATCCCGCGATGCTGGCCTTAGTGACCCTTGGCGTCTGGCTGTTCGCCAAATACTGGGCCGGCGGCAGCGGCTGGCTCTTGCCGCTCGCCACGGTCAGCTTCTCGCTCGGTGTGCTGTCAAAGCCACCAGGCATCGCTGCCGGTGCCGTCATCTTCTATCTGATGGTCTGCTGGATTCTGGAGAAGAAGCGAAAGCAGGCGACCTGGGTCTTCCTGTCGGGGCTTTTGAGCCTGGCCATCATCGGCGCTTATTTCAGC
>NZ_JBFUAY010000510.1:0-1254 GCF_056406015.1 Rhizobium sp. P1_E1
GCCGAAACCGAGGACGCTAGTGACAAGCCCTCCAGCAACGAACCCGCCCGCGGGCTGGAGGCTGAAAGCTCATGCCGTTCGTCTGCCTATAAATGAGAACCGATTGCTAAGCTCGGTCGCTCGCCGGTGAGTTGGCAAATGGGCTGTAACGAAGGGTCGGGTTGATGGATGCGGACACGGCCGCCATTGTCAGCTGACAATTGAGCTAAGATTCCGGAATTTATGCTGACTTCCGGAAAGACGCGGGGCGCTCTAGCCGCGTGGCATTCGTTCTTTCGCTACGAAGCCATGCAGTTTTCGACAAGACCAAATCCTTTCGCGGTCGCTTTCGCGGCCATAACGGCAATCGTCGCAAGAAGCAGTTATCCATGGAGAAGCCGAACGATTGCGTCGCGGTCCTGCTGGTGTCTGTCTCATGGCCTCCCCTTCGTATGGGTAGATAGGTGGACCCGCTCGTCCACCGCATCAGGGCGAAATGAAACTCAAAGCGCTTGCGCCGTGGATCGAAGATTACAGCGAAATCCATCGACATTCGGCGGTGCAATGGATAGCTGACCTGTCCGGCGAAATGGGGCAATCCATATTGACAGAATCAGAGCAATAACACATCGAAGGAATGGTGGGCTGGGTCCCTCGGTCGATAGTGAAAGACAACAAAATCTGGCAGGCCAATCATGGACGGGGCAATGGATAGTCTAAAAACGCTGATGACGGACCCTGCAACGCGGGCACGCGTCGACAATGAATGGGATAAGCTGGAGACAGATTTTGCCGCAGCTTATGCCGCGATGCCAGTCAAGTACATGTCCCGAACAGAATTGTCCTTCCATTCTTACGTCAAGCTTTTGGGATTTCTCAGTATCGACGTGGCCTCACTTGAGGGAGACATCGTTGAGATCGGCGTCTGGAAAGGCAAGTCTCTCGCCTTTATGCAAAGGCTTTCGTCACCTTCGACAAAACTCGTTGGAATCGATCCATTCGAATTGCCAGGGCAGCTTCAAGAAGTCGATTATTTTCGCAATGTTCTTTATAGAACCTGCATTTTGGTAAGAGGCTACTCGCAGAATGCCGTCGAGCGCACGCTTCAGGCTTCCCAACGGTTCAAGATTTTGCATATCGATGGCGGTCATGCGAGCGAGAATGTCTGGGCAGATTTCCTTCTTTATGAGCGATTTGTCGTACCTGGTGGGTATATCGTCTTCGACGACTATGGTGATTTTGCCCATTCACCAGAAGTAGGACCCGCCGTAGATA
>NZ_JBFUAY010000511.1:0-1248 GCF_056406015.1 Rhizobium sp. P1_E1
CCTGAAACGAGCAGCCGACGCTGCCGACGGAATTCCGCTCATCCTTTATAATCCGCCGCATGCAAAACGGGTGCTGGCGCCAAAGGCGCTGGGCATGGTCTGCGCGGCGGTGCCTGAGGTGATCGGCATCAAGCTCGCCGACGGCGACGACTCTTGGTATGCGGAGGCACGTGAACGTCTTTCCGGTCTGTCGCTCTTCGTTCCCGGTCATCATCTCGCAACCGGCATCAAACAGGGCGTCGCGGCAGGGTCCTTTTCCAATGTGGCCTGCCTTAGCCCCCGCGGCGCTCAGACCTGGACGGTCTCCATGCGAAACGATATCGACGCCGCACTCGATCTGGAACGACGCGTCTGCGCGTTCATGGACGCGCATATCGTCCCCTTCCGCCACGACCTTGGTTATTCGAACGCCGCTCTCGACAAACTCTTAAGTGCGATCGGCAATTGGGGACCCGTCGGCACCCGTTTGCGGTTTCCCTATCGTTCGATAGACACGGCAGAAGCGGTCAGGTTGCGACCTATCGCACGCTCCGAACTCCCCGATCTTTTCCCCTGAATTTGCCTAAAGAGCGGGCATGGCACGAAACAACCTGCGTTGGCTCGCCTTGATGGGCGTCGAACCGAAGAGACAAGGTCCGATATGGCGCAGGACGAAAAGTTCTACCATCCCAGCCGGGCCGATATCTTGCTGGAGGCCTCCTTCAGCAGAACGATGAAGCGGTCGACGTCGCTTTTTTGCGTGCGGAAGGCCGGGGCGCCGACATTCACCGCGGCGATCACGGATCCGTCGAATGCCAGAACCGGTACTGAGACGGAGACGAGTTGATCGCTGACTTCACCATAACTCACACAAAAACCCTGGCGGCGGATTTTATCCAATTCAGCAACCAACTTGCCACGATCCGTGATCGTGCGCTTGGTCAGCCGCGGCAAGGTCTCAGGGATCATTTGCAACTGCACCTGGGGCTGGAGATAGGCGAGAAGCACCTTGTACGAGCCCGCCGTGAGCGGCCGTCTTCGACCGATCATCGCCTGCACCCGCAAGTCGCGCATCGGTTCGAACTTTGCAATGCACAGGGATTCCCCATTGTCGATGATCCTGAGCTGGGTCGTTTCGTTCGCCTTCTGACCGACTTCTTCAAGGATAGGATTGGCTATTCGCACCAGGTCAACCTGTGTCGATGCAGCGGTCCCGAGAATGATCGCAGTCGTCCCCAGCCGGTAAGTGCCTGTCTCGCTCTTCCGCAC
>NZ_JBFUAY010000512.1:0-1239 GCF_056406015.1 Rhizobium sp. P1_E1
GTTCTTCTCCTTGGGCACGAGATCTTCCCAGACCTTGCCTTCAGGGTCGGTGATCTGCAGGCGAACCTTGCCTTTGGTTTCTTTACCGAAGGACACAGTACCGGTCATTTCAGCCAGCGTACCCTTGTCTTTCGGCGTACGGGCTTCGAAGAGCTCAGCAACACGCGGCAGACCGCCGGTAATGTCGCGGGTCTTCTGGCCTTCGATCGGGATACGGGCCAGCACTTCGCCGGGGCCCACGTCCTGGCCGTCGCGCACCTGGACCAGCGCGCCCACCTGGAAGCCAATCGTCACCGAGTGATCGGTGCCGGGGATCTTGACTTCGTGGCCGGAGGCGTCAATCAGCTTGACCTGCGGGCGGATCACCTTCGTGGCGCCGCGGCGTTTCGGATCGATCACCACCAGGGTGGACAGACCCGTCACATCGTCGACCTGCTTGGCAACCGTCACGCCTTCTTCCACATTCTCGAAGGCCACCTTGCCGGCGAACTCGGTAATGATGGGGCGCGTCAGCGGATCCCAGTTGGCCAGAATGGCGCCGGCCTTGATGGTCTGGTCGGCCTTGACGGTCAACGTGGCGCCATAAGGCACCTTGTGGCGCTCACGCTCGCGGCCGTGCTCATCATGGATGATGATCTCGCCGGAACGGGCGATCACGACCAGCTCGCCCTTGCTGTTGGTCACATAGCGCATCGGCGCATTGAAGCCGATCACGCCGTTGGACTTGGCTTCGACGCTGGAGGCAATCGCTGCGCGCGATGCGGCGCCGCCGATGTGGAAGGTACGCATCGTCAGCTGCGTGCCGGGCTCACCGATCGACTGCGCGGCGATGATACCGACCGCTTCACCGATGTTGATGAGGCCGCCGCGGCCCAGATCCCGGCCATAGCACTTGGCGCACAGGCCGAAACGGGTTTCGCAGGTCAGCGCAGTACGCACTTTCACTTCGTCCACGCCGGCTGCTTCGAGCTCTTCGATCAGGTCTTCGTCCAGCATGATCCCGGCCTTGGCCAGCACCGAGCGGTTTTCCGGGTGCAGGATGTCTTCGACCGCCGTGCGGCCGAGGATACGGTCGCGCAGCGATTCAATGACTTCACCGCCCTCGACGATGGCGCGCATGAGTGAACCCTCTTGCGTGCCGCAGTCTTCTTCGGTGACCACCAGATCCTGAACCACGTCGCAAAGGCGGCGGGTCAGGTAGCCGGAGTTGGCCGTTTTCAGCGCCGTATCGGCCAGACC
>NZ_JBFUAY010000513.1:0-1199 GCF_056406015.1 Rhizobium sp. P1_E1
CGTTCATCATGAAGCCCTCGCATATGAACTCACCGCCCGCTTTTATGCGCGGGGAGGTTTCGAGGACTTCGCTCGTCTTTATCTCCGCAACGCGCGTGGCTGCTATCTGCGCTGGGGAGCCGACGGCAAGGTGCGACAACTCGACCAACTCTATCCCGACCTGAGAGGGGAAGAACGTGCTCCCGCTCCAACGAGCACCATTGGTGCACCGGTCGAACAACTCGATCTCGCTACCGTTATCAAAATCTCGCAAGCCGTGTCGGGAGAGATTGTTCTTCAAAAGCTGATCGACACGGTCTTGCGGACCGCCGTTGAGCAGGCGGGCGCCGAGCGCGGCCTGTTGATCCTGCCGCGTGGGGGTGAGTCACGGATCACGGCGGAGGCCACGACGGGCGGCGAAACGGTCGTGGTGCGGATGCGTGACGAGATCGTGAAAGGGACAACCCTGCCGCAATCGCTCCTTCATTATGTCTTGCGCACAAACGAAAGCGTTGTTCTCGACGACGCCATGGCTCAGAATCCATTTTCCATGGACCCCTACATTTGTCGGCACCGGGCTCGTTCCATTCTCTGTGTTCCGTTGCTCAATCAGGGCCAACCTGCCGGGGTACTCTATCTTGAGAACAACCTCGCCCCCAGGGTCTTCGCGCCGGCCCGGATCGTGGTGCTGAAGCTGCTCGCGTCTCAGGCAGCGATCTCACTGGAGAATACCCGATTGTACCGCGATCTCGCTGAACGCGAAGCCAAGATCCGTCGCCTCGTCRAGGCCAACATCATCGGGATCGTCATCTGGAATATCGAAGGTCGCATTCTGGAGGCCAACGACGCGTTCCTCCGCATGGTGGGATACGACCGAGAGGATCTTGCCTCGGGTCGGCTTTGCTGGACGGACCTAACACCGGCCGAATGGCGCGACCGCGATGAACGGACCGTCGCGGAGTTGAAGATGATCGGGTCGGTCCAACCCTTCGAGAAGGAGTACTTTCGGAAAGATGGCAGCCGTCTGCCGGTGCTGATGGGCGGTGCTCTCCTAGAAGAAAGCAGGAACGAAGGTGTTTCTTTCGTCCTCGATTTGACGGAGCGCCGTCAGGCCGAAGAGGCGTTACGGGAGAGCGAGGAGGCCTTGCGCGAAGCGCTGGGGCAACTTGCCCACGCAAACCGCGTCGCCACGATGGGGCAGCTCACAGCCTCCATCGCCC
>NZ_JBFUAY010000514.1:0-1196 GCF_056406015.1 Rhizobium sp. P1_E1
GGTATCATTCATCGGCCTCCGGATAGCGGCGGACGATGACCCGCCAACGCGGGTCGCGCTCGAGCACTTCAGTAGAAAAGTCGGGATCGCCGGCTTCTTTGCGGTCCAGCTCCGTCCAGGGCAGGTTGCCGCGGTCTTCCAAGGCGGTACGCATCGACGCCAGGCGTGGGCCGTGACCCAGCCTGTCGAGAAGGTAGCCGAGGCGCTGCACGACCGGCCGTTCGGTGACGCGTGACAGGTTAGTCAGGCTTTCGAAATCAATCTGCGGCGCGATATCCCTGAGGACAGTGAAGATGTTATCAAGACCGCCGGCGCCACGAGAATACCGCAGAATGTCGAGCGCTGTGAGAGCTGGTGACGACACTCTCATCGAACCTGTCTCGGTTTTCTTGTCGACAACGCCCGCGGCGACGGTCTCCATATCCTTTCGGTAGTAGAAGACGACGCGGTTGCGACCGGCCCTGATCTTGGGGAGCCGTTTGGCCGCCACGACTTGAAACTCCATCACGGCCTGATGCGTTGCACCGTGCAGTTCGGCAGCCTTAAGCAGACCGACATAATAGGAATTCCCCTCATGGCGCATCAGCGCGTCAATGTACCAGGTTGGTGGCGGAGCGCCCAATGACATGAATTGTGGAGGGATGACGATATAGAAGTCGTGGCGCGGGTTGAGGAGTAGTTTTCGACGCTGCAAACGCTCGGCTGAGTCCAGGAACGCGCCACGATTGATGCCCAGCGCTTCGATCGCCTCTCGGCCATCAAAAACTACCCGCCCCTGGGAGAGCAAGTTTGATGTATAGGCGGAAAGCGCGGCCCGTTTATCGTGAATCATGTCCAATTATCCGCTCTATGCGCAGACATTGCAACACGCTTTGTTTTCATGGATGATTCATGTTCAAATATCCGCGATATATGCGGATTTTCCCACATGATTTCTCTCGATAGCTTGCAAATCCAGCCGTTGCGCGGACCTTCGCTTTGCACGCCGGAAGGGACTCCTGCCAAAGCGACGCTGCGCATGCCGAATTTCAATCCCCTGACCGCGGGCTATTTCCTGAGCCGTCAGACGCTCGTTCCCTGCACGACCCGATCGCCAACCTCTTTCACGTTCCCCGCCACGATGTTCCATCCACCCACCATCGAGAACTGCGAGCAACTGCCATGCAAGCATGGCGCCTAATCGCGCCCCTTCATGC
>NZ_JBFUAY010000515.1:0-1194 GCF_056406015.1 Rhizobium sp. P1_E1
GCTTTTCGCGTGCAGAGGCGAACCGCGTCGACGACGTCATTGCCCTCATCGGCCTCGATGCCGAACACGATGTGATGGCCGCCTATCTCAGCCATGGCCAGACGCAGTGGCTGGAGCTCGGCATGCTCATCGTCCAGGATCCCAAGGTGGTTCTGCTTGACGAGCCGACAGCCGGGATGACCCAGGCCGAAACCCGCAAGACCGCCGAGATCATCAACAATCTCAAAGGCCGCCATACGATCCTCGTCGTCGAACACGACATGGGATTCGTCCGCGAGATCGCCGAACGCATCACCGTTCTCCATCTCGGAGAGGTTCTGGCGGAGGGAAGCGTCGAAGATATCGAACGCAATCCGAAAGTCCGTGAAGCCTATCTCGGTTCGAAAGGAATATCCTGATGCTGTCGTTGAAAGACGTGCACAGCTATTACGGCCGCAGCCATGTCCTGCACGGCGTCACCCTCGATGTTCCGGCCGGCAAGGTGACGAGCATCCTCGGCCGCAACGGCACCGGCAAGACAACGCTGTTGAAAACCTTGATGGCATTGACCGACCGCATGACGGGCGAGATGCTTCTGCAGGGAAAGGACATGGCCGCATCCCCGACACATGAAAGGGCAAGGGCCGGCATCGCCTACGTCCCCCAGGGCAGAGAGATCATTCCCGATTTTACCATCCGCGAGAACATCCTGATGGGCGCCTTTGCCCGCACCGATGGCAAACGCGAGATTCCAGCGCTGGTGCCAGAGCTTTTTCCATACCTGATGGCCAATCTCGATCGGCCGGGTGGCGTGCTTTCGGGCGGCCAGCAGCAGCAGCTCGCCATCGCCCGCGCGCTGGCCGCAGATCCGAAAGTGCTGCTTCTCGATGAACCTAACGAAGGCATCCAGCCCTCCATCGTCGAGGAGATTGAAAAGATCATCATCCGGCTCAATCGCGAAATCGGCATGACGATCATCCTCGTCGAGCAAAACGTCGCATTTGCGCGGCACGCGTCTCACCGGTTCGCGATGCTTGAGAAGGGGCGCGTGGTCGCGGTCGGCGCCATCGATGCTCTCTCCGACGCGCTTGTTCACCGGCATATGGCTGTCTGAAACAGCCGGCTATCCTCCACAAAGACAATGGGAACGACAATGACATCCACACAAAACTACACCGCCGCCACCATCCAGTTCGAACCCACCATGTTCGAGAA
>NZ_JBFUAY010000516.1:0-1188 GCF_056406015.1 Rhizobium sp. P1_E1
CGCTATCGACAAAGCGAGCGATGGATTCCAGGACAAAGCCGCCGATACGCGTCGCGCCGGTTGGTGTTATGCCGATATAGTCATTGTATTTTAGTCCGCCGTCGACGATCTTTCGCAGGCCGCCATTGTGGGTGGGGTCCGCCTGGACCTGGCCCTTTTCACCGACAAACTCGATCTTGAAATCGACAAGCGAAGGATTGTCACGCGACAGGATCCAGCTGTTCTCCATGGTCACGACCGTGCCCTTGGAAAATTCAAGCACCGAGACATGGAAATCCTTTGTATCCACGCCGCCGGCCGACAGGGTCCCCGAGCGGGCGACGGAATAAACCCGTACGACCTCGTCCGCCAGGATGAAGCGCAGGACATCGACCAGATGACTGCCCAGGAACCAGAGTGCAGAAGACTTCGCAGCCCAGCTCAACATTTCGAACGGAACGAATGTCGTATTCGAAAGACGCGCGGTGCCGTGCTTTGCCAAGCCGATCTGGCCGCCCTGGATCATGTCGCGGACCTGGGCGAGGATGGGATTCACACGATTATGGAAATCAATCATCAGCTTGCCCTTGGAGTCTACAGCGGCCGCAGCAATCTCCTCGGCTTCGCGCACTGTCGTCGCAAGCGGTTTTTCGCTCAATACGTGTTTGTCGGCTTTCAGAGCGGCCAGAATGATCGGCGTGTGGGTAAAGTCAGGTGTCGCAACCGAGATCGCATCGATCTCATCGCTGGAGATCAGCTTGTGGTAATCGGTGAAAGCCTGTGTTGCCCCGAAGCTTTCTTTCATCTTCAACGCCCTGCCCTCATCAAGGTCGCAGACGCCCACCAGCTCGGTCTCCGGCAGGACATTAAAGGTATGGGCATGATTGCCCCCCCAAAGACCGGCGCCGATGACACCCATTCGCAGTTTGCTCATTGCATTACTCCATTCATAAGGGAAAACTCAGCCCTTCACCGAACCAAAGGTGAGGCCTCGAACGACGTATCGATCGAAAACAAGGAAGATGATCATCGGCGGTATCATCGCGAGCACTGCGGCGGCGGCGATGTAGTTCCACGTCACGCCGCTTGTCGCGAAATATCCAAGTGTTCCGATCGGAAGGGTGGCGGTGGAGCGCGAACTCAGCACCAGCGGAAAAGCCGCGTTATTCCATGCGAACACGAAGGCAAACATCGAGGTTACGATGATGC
>NZ_JBFUAY010000517.1:0-1188 GCF_056406015.1 Rhizobium sp. P1_E1
GCATAAAATGGATTGAATGGGAAACCCTCCCGAACTGCGAGCGGAAAAATCTGTTGTCGCATCGCCCATGAGGGCTATATCCTCTGCGTGATCTTGCTGCTGGAATGGATGCTATGACCGACACTGTTCTCGACCGCTTTCTCCGTTATGTCGTTATCGATACGCAATCCGACCCCGCCTCGTCGACGCAACCGACCACCGGCAAGCAGAAGGATCTCGGACGGGTTCTGGTCGATGAACTGCTGAAGATCGGTCTTGCGGACGCGCGTCTCGATGAACACGGCTATGTCTACGCGACCATTCCGGCCAATAGCGACAAGACGGTGCCGGTCATCTGTTTCTGCTCGCACATGGATACGGCGCCCGATTTCAGCGGCACTAATGTGAAGCCGCAGATCGTCAGGAATTATGCCGGCGGGGATATAAATCTTCCCGGCGACACGGGCCGGGTGATCCGCGTCAGCGATCATCCCGAGCTGCAGAACCAGGTCGGCAACGACATCGTCACGACCGATGGAACGACATTGCTCGGCGCCGACGACAAGGCGGGATTGGCTGAGATCATGACCGCGGCTGGGATCCTCGTCGACAATCCTGATATCAAGCACGGGACGATCAAGATCCTGTTCACGCCCGACGAGGAAGTCGGGCGCGGCGTCAACAAGGTCGACCTGAAGAAACTCGGTGCCGACTTCGCCTATACAATGGACGGCGAGACGGCCGGCCATATCGAGGACGAGACTTTCTCGGCCGACGGCGTCGAGATCAGCATTTCAGGCGTGGCAATCCATCCTGGTTTCGCCAAGGACCGCATGGAAAACGCCATCAAGATCGCAGGCGCCATCATCGACCGGCTGCCGAGGGATATTGCCCCCGAGACCACGGAAGGCCAGCAGGGTTTCATCCATCCCACCGGCGTGACCGGCTCGATGGAGAAGGCGTCGCTGAGCTTCATCATCCGTGACTTCACCGAAAAGGGGCTCACRGAAAAGGAGATCATGCTCGAAGCCATCGTCAAGGACGTGATATCTGCCTATCCTGGCTCGACCTATCATTTCCAAGTGAAGGAACAGTATCGCAACATGAAAGTGGTGCTCGATCGTCACCCGGAGATCGTCGAGAACGCTATCGAGGCGGTGCGCCGGGCCGGCATGACGCCGGTGCGCGGCAGCATCCGCGGCGGCACGG
>NZ_JBFUAY010000518.1:0-1153 GCF_056406015.1 Rhizobium sp. P1_E1
CATTCGATGCGGCCGGGAAAATCGGCAAACAGCGCCTGTACCTCCTGGCGCATCGGACCATCGCCGATGACGGCAAGCGTCCACGGGCGTTCTTCGATCAGCCGCAATGCTCTCGCGAGCATCGCATAACTGTCCATCTTGTCGCCGGCCCGCATCATCGCAACCGTCATCAGCCGGTGCGGATCGGGCGCCGGCGACGCCCTCTCGAACAGCGCCGTGTCGATGAAGGGTTTCAGCCCGGCAAGCCGCGCCTGCGGAAAGGCGGCTGTGAGCCCGGCCTGGTCGCGCTCGGTGAAGCTGATATTGACCGCCGCCTGCATGATCGCCTCGCCCACGCGTTTCTGTGATGCTGCCCAGCCGGTTCGGTCGCGTTTTGCCGCGTAGGAGGCTTCGGCGGTGACATAGGGAATCGCGAATTCGGCTGATATCGCCGGCCCGAAGGGATCGGGCGATTTGTAATAGGGGTGATAACRGAACCAGAGTTCCGGTCGCGGCCCAGATTTCCATGTCAGCCGCAGCCGCTCCAGCTCGGCGGAGATGGCGGGTTCGAGCGCGGCTGCCGCCTCCGGTGTCGAGGCATAGGTGCGGAATTCGGAGGCGATGTCGACCTGATGTCCGCCAAGCTCCAGCGCCCGGATCAGCAGCCGCGCCATCAGCCGGTCGCCCGATGGCACCGGATGGTTCGGCGATTTCATCGGCGCGTAGAAAGCCACCCGCATTGGGACACCTCAGGTAAGACACACTGTTTACAAGTTTCGCGCCTGTCGGGAAAATTCCGCTATTGTCCCTTTGCCGAAAACTTGCGCATAAGCATATGGAATGTGATCGCGATCGAAGCAATTCCGCCTCTTTCCCAATCTCTATGGGCGTGCGGTTACATCGACAAGAACGGGAATGAATGACGACGGTCTCGGCCACAGGGATTTTTTCGGAACGGACGATTAGAAGGGCGAGGCTCGGTTCCGGCCTCGTCATTTTCATCTTCGTCGTGCTGCATTTGTCGAACCACGCGATTGGCCTGATTTCCGTCGCCGCCGCCGATAAAGCCGCCCATCTCTTCCTGGCGATCTGGCGCAATCCTTTGGGAACCGCCATCTTCTATTCGTCGGTCCTCATCCATATCGCGCTGGTACTGCGCGCCATCTATATGCGT
>NZ_JBFUAY010000519.1:0-1146 GCF_056406015.1 Rhizobium sp. P1_E1
GCTGGAATACCGAGCTTCTTGCTGGAATACCGAGCTTCTTACACAGGGCGACCGCCAACGTCGACTTGCCTGCGTTTGAAGGGCCAAGAATCGCGATGCGCTCACCCAGCGAATGCAAAGGCAGTATAGGGACACCGTTCGGGAAATTGGGATCGTTAGGTCGTGGGGACATTGACTTCGTTCCTACTTCGCTCCTCGGATCTCGGAGGAGCTGCGGGGAGYATTGTTGCGAAGGGACCGGGCACGGTGCATGACCAAACTTTGATCCTGAGCTGGCTGAGGAGGAGACGGCGAGTACGTGAAATAGATCGACGGCAATGTTCGCAATCGGTTCAAAACCGGCCATCAACCTGGGAAATGGGTTGTTGGACGCAGCTCGATCATAGCCGAAGTTGGCAACCTTGCTTACCGGTAGAAGGAAACTGCGGTCCGGCCTGGCATCAAAAAGAGAACGCCAGATGGCTGGAGTTCGAGCGGGATCATTGGCAAGTCTTCGCCGAGTGCGGAGGAGAAGATGCTGCGACGGCCGGAAAAGGATTCGACATTCTCTAGCACCTTGCGCCGGCCGCATGCGCGGGCGATCAGCCAGGACGCCAACCGGCTCCCGTGTTGCAGGTGGAATAAAAAATCTTGGGCTCTCCACGGACGCGAGCAACGGCTGCGTGGGCCACATGCCGGAGATGTGAACAGATTGAAGTCCCTCACCAAGATGTAGGGAACGTGATCTGGATGGTATAGCTCTTCACTGTGTGTTCTCCTTCTGCAACCACTCCGTCAAAAGTGCCTTCGAAGAAGGCACTTTTGACGTGTCTTCACGAACCAGCGACTTTGGCGAGCGCCCGCTTCTCGCGGCGGCGCTGCACCGAAGAAGCGATGTTCATCGCCTCCCGGTATTTCGCAACCGTGCGGCGGGCAAGATCGACGCCGCCCTTCTTCAGCATGTCGACGATATCGTCGTCGGAAAGCACCGCCTCCGGGCTCTCCTGCAGGATCAGCGCACGGATCTTGTGACGCACGGCCTCGGCCGAATGGCTGTCGCCGCCCGCAACGGCGCTGATCGAGACGGTGAAGAAATATTTGAGTTCGAAGAGGCCGCGCGGCGTCAGCATGTATTTGTTCGACGTGACGCGGCTGACGGTGGATTCA
>NZ_JBFUAY010000520.1:0-1144 GCF_056406015.1 Rhizobium sp. P1_E1
TTCCGGCGTAAATGCCGGGAGCGGAATTGGGGATAGGCATGGCCCCGACGGCCTTTTCGTAAAAGGCAGAAGGGCCGACGTCACCGATGATCGCATAGGCATAGCCTATCGCTTTCAGGTCGTTCAGGCTGGCAAACAGCAATGCCCGGCCGATGCCGAGCCCGCGAAGGCTTTCGTCGACGCCGGTCGGTCCGAAGAAGCCGCGCGCCGTCGCTTCATGGCAGGCAAAACCGACGAGCTTCTGTTCGCGCGTGGCGATGAAGCAGGTCGGCGGCAGGCGGGTCATCGCGACGGATGCCTCGCTCGCCCATCCCTCACCGAACTGTTCTGCGATCCAGCTGATGATCAGCCGGAATTCCGGCGGCAGGGCCCGGCGGATCGTCACACCCTCGCGGGCCATTCGCTCGTGCGATTGCGTATCTTGCGGCAGGGTGGAAAGGTTTACCAGGTAGTCCACTTTGCCATCCTTCAGCCGGAAACGCCGAGCGAGCGTATGAAATGATTGGAGCCGACCTGCTCGATGACAGTCGATTCCGGACGGCTGAGCGAGCGTACCTTTTCCGCTTGTTCGAGGAAACGCGCGCTTCCGCCCGTCACGAACGGCCGGCTGCCATCCGGAACGGCTGAAAGCAGCAATCTTGTATAGGGATGGCGCGGATCGGACAGAACTGCATCGGTGTCGCCCCATTCGACCATCTGGCCGGCGAACATGACGACGATCTCTTCGGCCACATGTGCGGCCGTTGCAATGTCGTGCGTGATATAGAGCATGGCGAGCTCATTCTCGCGTTTCACTTTCGCGAGCAGATCGAGAATGTCCTTGCGGATGGAGACATCAAGCATCGAGGTCGGCTCATCGGCGACCAGCACGCTCGGCGCGACGGCCAGCGCCCGAGCGATATTCACACGCTGCCGCTGCCCGCCGGAGAGTTCATGCGGGAATTTCTGCCTGGTCACATCGGGCTCCAGCCCGACGCTTGCCAGCAGGCGGGCAATCTCTTCGGGAAGATCCGCCCTGGAGCCGCTCTGCCGATGCAATTGCAGTGGCCGCGCCAGATGATGGCTGACCGTGAAGGCCGGGTTGAGCGACGAGAACGGATCCTGGAAGACCATCTGCACCTCCCTGCGGTACTGATGCTCATCC
>NZ_JBFUAY010000521.1:0-1117 GCF_056406015.1 Rhizobium sp. P1_E1
GAGCACGGTTTTAAGCGGCGTATCGAAATCGTGGTCCAGGGCTTTAACGCGATCCCGATGTTACTTCAGGGGACGAATCGGATAGCAACCCTTCCCTTGCGGCTCGTCAGACATTTCGAACCCACCATCCGCCTCCAGATCGTCGATCATCCGCTGCCTTCCCTCTGGTTCACGGAGGCTGTGCAGTGGCCCTTGCTTCACAATTCCGACCCCGGAAGCATCTGGATGCGCGAGATAATGTTCCAGGAGGCTTCGCGCATGGAGGCCCCGGCGGAAAGCTCGGCAGACATCGACACGCCTATGTTTGACAGCGTCGCTGCCGAATGGTGTGCGGCTTGAGCCTGAAGATGCGGATACGCAGTTTTGTTAGCGGTGCTCGAAACCCGGGACGTTACTATGTTCCGGCTGGGTGAAGATCTGCGTGTCTGCTGATCCGGTCGTGGATGGAAACGAAAACGCTGAAGCTGTCGAGATACTTTGAAGCGCTTCATGATCCTCTCCCGTCGTCGGATGGGTTGATGAGGATTCTCCACCCTATTATTCAGTCGGTTGTGAGAACGATGATTGAGGCTTGGTGTGCTCTTTCGTTTCGCCGCACCATAGGACGTAGCTTGTCGGTGATCATTACACGGGGCGGACGGTCTTGTGTTTTCAGGAGCTTGCGCATCAAGCGCTTTGCCGCCCGGTTCTTCCGAAGTGGTGGGCCCTTGTCCTAAGAGACAGTATGCTAGCATTCAGAGGTCCGCTACTTCAACCGAAATGCTGGCGAAAACTCGTCAGTCACTCTGCCCCACACCGACCCCGTTTGAGGATCGCCAGGACTCCTCACGGAGTAATGGCGGTAGCCATTGGCGCACCGCCACCGATTTCCTGAAGATGGGGCAATTACGAGCCAGCCTATTGGGTCTTTGAGAATTTGAACCATTATGTTGGAGATTTTCGTCGTTGTCCGCGAAATGAGCAGTCAATGGCGCCCGCATCTGGTCACAATATGATGTCATCTGCAGCGTCCGAAAGGATGGTTTATCACTCAATGCTTTCAAAACAGATCCAGATTGCCATCGTGTTCCCTGCGCTGGTGCTTACCGCTTGCTCAAACACCGAACCGCTCCAGACG
>NZ_JBFUAY010000522.1:0-1116 GCF_056406015.1 Rhizobium sp. P1_E1
GCCAACCCCACAAGCAATGCGTTGTAGCCGAGATGGTAGGTGGCCGCGTCACCCGATCGCTGCACGAAACCGCGCCGCTCCAGCGTGCTCAAAAGGCGGAACGCCCTGGCTTTGGTAATTTCAGATCTTTTGGAAAGCTCGGTCACACCCAGGCCGGGGTTCTGGGCTACGAGCATCAATAAGCCGAGTGCTTCATCTACCGACGCTACGTTATAGTCCATTGCCTTCTTGCCGCTGGCTTGCTTCAACGGGTATGTTTGAGTTAGCGAAGCATTCTACCGTCAGGGCCCAGTACGATGATGTCGACATACGACGAGCCCGAGTGATTTGTCGGGGAAAAATTAACAGAGAATCCGCCGAGATTTAAATCCCTCAATGACTCCAGGGAACGTTTCAGCTTCGCAGAAGTGGGAATCGGTCCGGCGCGTTTCAGGCCCTCGGTCAGTACCCTGGCCGCAATGTAGCCTTCAGTCACTGCCAGGTTCAAATCAGACCCCGGGACGCCAAATTTCTTGTGGTCCTCCTGCATTTCCCTGATGAGCGTGGAGGTCTTACTGGACGGATCGGGCACCACCAGCGCTATGCCCAAGCCGTAGGCGGCCTGTTTGCCGATTCTTTTCACGACCGCGGCACCGTCGGTGACGGAAAGGGCGACGACAAACGCCGAACTTCCACCTTGACGAAAATTCTTGTAGAACTCGGCGGTCGCGGCACTCGTCGCCACTGAAATAACCGCGTCGGGTTTGGCCTTGAGAATCGTTGCGACCGCTTCACTGACATTTGTCGTGCCGTATTCGTAGCTCGCACTGCCCGAGAGCTGAAGGTTTTTCCCCTTGATCGCGCGTAGCGCCCTGTCGTAACCTTCAACGCCAAACGGGCTCTTCTCGTAGAGAACGGCGATACGCTTGTGCCCGATGATGTTCATGTGGGACACGATTTTCTGCACCTCCTGGGCATAGTTGGCGCGGGTGTGAAAAATCCAGGGGTCTACCGGTTGATGAAGCGAGACAGCCCCCGTTCGTGGCCCGACCAAAGGAATGCCGGCCACAGCCAGTACCTTTTCCTGAATCAGCGCTTCAACAGGCGCAGTTCCAGAAAATCCGATCAATGCAACAG
>NZ_JBFUAY010000523.1:0-1113 GCF_056406015.1 Rhizobium sp. P1_E1
CATTTACACCACGAACGCCATAGAGGCCTTGAACTCGAAACTTCGCCGGGCCGTGCGCTCGCGTGGGCATTTCCCTGGTGACGAAGCCGCCATGAAGCTGCTATATCTGGTGCTCAACAACGCCGCAGAGCAATGGAAGCGCGCGCCGCGGGAATGGGGCGAAGCAAAGACACAGTTCGCCGTCATCTTCGGCGAGCGGTTCTCCAACTAATGAACCGGCCCCCCGCACAGAATTCCTGACAGTCCCTTCAAGCAGGCAGCCTTCGGCCGCAAATCCGAGAGGGTCGATCCCGAGCAATTCGATCTCGCGCTGGAAGACCTGGAAACGGCAATTGCCGCCGTCCATGCCGAAGACAAGGCCGATAGCCCCTCGGGTGAACCGTACCCCAAACCACGCGCTACCAATCGCGGCTCTCTTCCCGCCCACCTTCCTCGTGTCGAGGAGATCATCGAGCCGGAAAGCCTGATCTGTGCTTGCGGTGGAGGCCTGCATTGCATCGGTGAGGATGTGTCCGAGCGGCTGGATGTCATTCCTGCGCAGTTCCGCGTCATCGTCACCCGCCGTCCCAAATAAGCCTGCCGCGCTTGCACCGATGGCGTTACTCAGGCTCCGGCCCCTGCACGGCTGATTCATGCCGGATTGCCGCGGAGGTGCGCCGCCAGGTGTCGCCTTCACCTATGCTCCCGGTCGCGGCGGGTTACATGCCGAGCGGATATTGCAAGGGTTCACCGGCATCCTTCAGGTGGATGGCTACGCAGGATATAATCGCCTGATCGCACCGGACCGAGTTGGGCTGTCGCTCGCAAGCTCGCCGTCATCATGCATGCGATGCTTCGCTCCGGTGAGCTCTTCAACAGGGCGACAGCCACCACCTAACTCTCAAGCTCTGCGGGCCCATGGCGTGAAGAGGCGTCCCTGCCGGGACCGAGGCTGGTCCATTCCGTTAAGACCGTTGTTGCACCACGAGTTTGCTCGGAGCGAGCGAGACATACATTGGAAGGAGTGACCCGCGAAGCACCATAATGCGGCGACCTATGTCGACCGCGTAGACGACCATGCTCCCGGCAAACAACCTCCTGCACCCAAAAGGCGCTTGCAAATCTCGCTATTAG
>NZ_JBFUAY010000524.1:0-1112 GCF_056406015.1 Rhizobium sp. P1_E1
CAACATGACAGATCTAATAGCGTCCATTATGAGCATAGTTCTCGCCTCAACGTTGGTTGGCGCGCAGAGCGAGAGTTCAATCATTGCTGACAGTGCCACCAATGCCATCGCATGGGACGGGGCGAAGGCTGGCCTGCAAACCCAAAACGGCCCGGTGCAGCCGGGCGACGAGCCCGTCGCATTATCGATTTCCACCCGCTGCGAGACGACGGCAAAATTTGGCTCCAATGATCCGGATGATCCAGTCGACGGCACCGTCAACCAGACCATCACCGAGTGGTTGGCGGCCGGCAACAAGGCCGATTGGAAATCCGACTTCGGTCTGGACAGCCCCGCTCTCGGCGACGCAGAAGACGAAATTGAAAGCGCCGGCTACGGCAAGGATCTCTTCCTGACCGGACTCGAGACCAAGGCCCGCGGCATCGATCCACATCGAAAGCAAATACTACCCCACCGCGGCATGTTCGATAATTCCGAGGGCATTCTCGAAAACACCATTTCAGCCGCCGCCAACGCGTTCAAGTACGGTTTCCATGGTGTCGAACTCGATCTTCGCGCTGATAAGAACGGCCATGCCTGGATGATGCACGACACAACGCTCGGGCGGGTTACCGGCGATCCGAACAATTGCCTGATTTCGGATGTCTCTACCGAGGAAATCAAGAACATGAACCTCTCGATATGGAATCCCATCACTAGTAGCCGCACGCTGGCACTTGACCGCAACGGCAATCCCCAAAAAATGGAGGACCTGCAGAGTATCATCGATTACATTCGTGAGAAAAAAAGAAACGGCGACGAGTTCAACGTCCTCATTGACCCCAAGGACGAAGGGTCGACGATCGCAGCAATCAAGATGCTCTCGGCGCCTGAGAATGCTGACGTACGGAGCCGCCTCGGCATCAAGATCTATTCGACCTATGTGCCCACTACCGATCGCGTCATTGCCAAATGGGACAAGAAGACCACCAATGTACTTGATGCGCTGGAGCAGGCCAATGTCGCCGTCCAACCGGACAACAAGCTCAACCTGATCCCCGTTCTCGTCACGGTCGAAGGGGTCCAGTCTTCTCACATCAAAGACGATTCAGTGACCCAGGCTGGCGATTGGC
>NZ_JBFUAY010000525.1:0-1112 GCF_056406015.1 Rhizobium sp. P1_E1
GTCTTGCGGAATCCCGTGATGATTTCATCACGAATGCGGCTTGCTAATTCCACGAGATTACGAAATCCTAGTGCCGACCGGGTTTAATTACGAAGAGGTGAAAAATGGCGGCAAAATCAAGACCGACAGCGGCCGACGTCGCAAGGCGTGCGGACGTTGGCGTGGCAACGGTCGATAGGGTTCTCAACGGCAGAGCCCCTGTGAGAAAGGAAACGGCCGATCGCGTCAGAGAGGCGGCCGAAGCTATCGGCTATCATGCGCTGCCCCTCATAAGACACCGGACGAACGCAAGGAACGTAAGGAACGTCCGACTTGGCTTCGTACTTCAGAAAGGGACGGATCCATTCTATCAGAATGTCGCTACTGGCCTTAGAAAAGAGCTTTCATCCAGGCTTGACGTTAAGGGAAAGCCCGACATCGTTTTCGTGGATGACATCACCGCGGAGTCGCTGAGGAAGAAAATCCTGGAGGTCGGATCGAGGACAGACGCGGTCGCGGTCGTAGCGATCGACCATCCGCTTGTCGTGTTAGCCGTTGATGAACTCAATCTGCGAAAGAAGCCCGTCTTCACTTTGCTGTCGGGAATTTCGGCGAGCGGGGTCACCGGGTATATCGGTTTGGATAGCCGCAAGGTCGGCCGCACCGGCGCTTTCATCATCTCCAAAATGGCCGGAGCCAAAGGCAAAATTGCCACACTCGTGGGAAGTCATAGATACCTGGGGCAAGATCTCAGTGAGATGGGGTTTCGATCCTATTTCCGTGAAATAGGAGAAGAGGCCCGGTTGCTTGAAACAATTGTCAATTTCGACAATCCAGAGGTGGCTCGTGAAGTCACAACGAGCCTCCTTGATAGACACGCCGATCTCGCTGCCATATACAATGCGGGTGGCGGACAGGACGGGATTGTTCAGGCAATTCGAGCTCATAGTAGCGGCCAGCGGCCGGTCGTCGTTTGCAACGATCTGACTGACGCGACGCGACCCGCGCTGATTGACGGCGTTATCAGTTGTTTCCTCTGCTTACCAATCGAGGCATTTGCGCGTGCGGTCATTGATGAGATGGTTTCCTCCATCATAGGCATACGGCCGGCCGCGCCAAACCGGACCTTGCCA
>NZ_JBFUAY010000526.1:0-1095 GCF_056406015.1 Rhizobium sp. P1_E1
GTGCTCGATGACAGCGTTATAGACGGCGTCGTTGGAACCCCACAGCGAACCGCCGGCGATTCCGAACTGCGCCGTGTTTTCGATTAGGTTGTCGGCGATCCTGACATTGTCAGCCGCCTGGAACCATATTCCCGCCGTTTCAATGTAAACCTTTCCGATGTCATGGATATGGTTTGAAAGGATCCTGGAGCCGTTTGACTTGCCGAACGTGCCATAATTCGTGCCGACGTAAATCCCGTTGCCAGCCACATCCGCAATCACATTGCCGGCAATCAACGCATCCTTGCTTTCCGTCACATGGACCCCGACGCCGACATTTTCGATGCTGTTGCCGAGAATCTTGACGCCATCAGCGTGTTCGATCCGTATGGCGCCAAATCCTCTGGTTTCCGTATAGAACTTGCCGCTGCCTTCAGGAGCTCCATCTCTAAACTCGAGCCCTGATACGACCATCCCATCGGCCCCATCCAACTTGAAGAATGTCGGCAGAATGCCGGCGACGACTACGGAATTGGGTAACGACTGATCGACAGGGATGTAATGGAGCTGGCCCGCGGCAAGGTCGTACCACCACTCTCCGGGAGCATCGAGCAAGGCCTTGGCTCCGGTCAGGAAATAGCGGCTGCCTTCTGCGGTAAAGAAATAACCGGTGCCTTTCGTATTGACAGTCCGGCGGGCGGCATCGATGGATACAACTGGGAGCGTATCATTGCCCCACTGGCTTCCGGGTTGATAGCCTCCAACGATGTCCGCGACCAGTCCACTTGTATCATCCACTGCCGGAAGATCGCCGGCATGGAAACAAAAGCGCGTGTTTCCTTCCCACATGTCGATGGCAGGATTGCACTTTGCGGCAAACAACCATCCCTTGCGTGGATCACCATCAGCGGGAGCGTTAGGGAATCGAGCCCGAGTTTGGCGCATCCCATTGACGAAAAGGTCACCGACCGCTTCATCCGGCGGCAATTTCAGCGGCGCCGTCCAGCGACCATCGGCCTCCTGCGCCCAGTTGCGCACGCGTTGCCCCCCATGCAAAATCGGCGCCTCATCGCATCTTGCCGTGACGATCAAGCCCTTATCGCGGGAGTCAAAGAC
>NZ_JBFUAY010000527.1:0-1080 GCF_056406015.1 Rhizobium sp. P1_E1
GCGCTGTATGAGCATGTCACCCGTCGTGCCGCTGAGCTACCTGTTCGTGCCGGGCAACGTGCCGGAGCGATTCGCGAAGGCGCTGGCCTCGGGTGCGGACCGCGTCATCATCGACCTGGAAGACGCAGTCTCGCCCTCGGACAAGGCTGCCGCGCGCGAAGCCATCGCAGCGTGGATACCCTCCGCCAACGAGGAGATTCGCGGCAAGCTGCTGATCCGTATCAACGACGCGAGCACGGGCTGGTACGCAGACGATCTGCAGCTCCTGCGGCAGGTTCGGGCAGTCTGCGTCATGCTTCCGAAATGCGAAAACAGACGGCAGGTGGCTGACGTTCTTGGTTCGCTCGATGCAGGTACCACCGTGTTGCCGCTGGTCGAAACAGCGCGTGGCCTGCTGGCCGCCTTCGACCTTGCCACTGCACCGGGCATCGCACGCCTGGCCTTCGGTTCGCTCGACTACATGGCCGACCTTGATCTTCCCGCCGACAGCCCGGCCCTGCAGCACGCCGCGATTCAGTTGGCTATTGCTTCACGCGCCGCGGGTCTGCCTTCGCCCGTGGCCGGGGTCACGCCAGACATCGACGCGGACCGCGTTGCCGCCGACATGGTGCAGGCACGCAGCCTCGGCTTCGGTGCCAAGATGTGCATACACCCCGYGCAGGTTGCCGCMGTGCATCGAGCGCTGCGGCCTGACGCCGAAGWGCTGGCTTGGGCACAACGCATCCTGAGCGCCTCGCGCGCMGCCGGYGGCGGCGYYATCCAGCTCGACGGGAAGATGGTCGATCGCCCGGTTGTCCTCAAAGCCGAGCGCATCGTGGCCCTGGCCGCACGCACCCCTGATTTTTCACAAGATACATAACCCAACGGAGAAGCTATGTCCGCAACCATCATCGACTCAAAAATTTTCGGCGACATGTTCAGTGATGCCGCCATGCGGCATGTCTGGTCGGACGAGAACCGCACCGCCAAATACCTGGACATCGAGCGCGCGCTCGCCAAGGTTCAGGGCGCCCTCGGCATCATTCCCAACGAGGCGGCTGAAGAGATCGTGAAGAACTGCGAGCCCAGCCAGATCGACTG
>NZ_JBFUAY010000528.1:0-1078 GCF_056406015.1 Rhizobium sp. P1_E1
CCTCAGCGCACCCTACATGCAGGTCGCAGCCGAGGATCCGGATTTCGGCAATCTCCAGGTTGCGATTACCGGTATCCCCATGGATCTTGGCGTCACCAATCGCCCAGGCTCGCGTTTCGGGCCGAGAGCACTTCGCGCCATTGAAAGGATCGGCCCTTATAATCACGTTCTTGCCACGGCGCCGGTCTTCGATCTTCGGGTCGCCGATATCGGCGACATATCGTTCCAAAGCCGTTACCGGCTGGAACTCAGCCATGACGACATCGAAAAGCGCATCGGCCAGATCGTCGATGCCGGCGTTGCCCCGCTTTCCGTTGGAGGCGATCATTCCATCAGCCACCCGATTTTGAAGGCCATCGGTCGGCAGCAACCGGTCGGCCTCATTCATATTGATGCCCATTGCGATACAAGCGGCGCTTTCGATCAGACGAAGTTTCATCACGGCGGGCCGTTCCGCAATGCGGTGCTGGACGGCGTGCTCGATCCGACACGGACAATCCAGATTGGCATCCGTGGTTCGGCGGAATATTTGTGGGAATTCTCCTATGCGTCGGGAATGACCGTCATTCACGCAGAGGACATCAGCGGAATGGGGATTGCGGCCGTGGTTGCCAAGGCAAAATCCATCGTCGGCGACGGCCCGACCTATCTTTCCTTCGACGTCGACAGCCTCGATCCGAGCTTTGCGCCCGGCACGGGCACGCCCGAGGTCGGTGGATTGACCACGCGTGAAGTCCTTGAACTGATACGCGGGCTGAAAGGGATAAACCTGGTGGGTGGTGACGTCGTCGAAGTTGCCCCGCAATATGACGCAACGACCAACACAGCGCACGCTGCAGCACAGGTGCTCTTTGAAATCCTGAGCCTCATGGTGTTTAGTCCGTCGATCGACAAACGCTAAGGCCGACCTCTCGGTCATCTCCATGTCATTCGTGGCGATGAGCAGTATTGCTGTGGAGGCTGTATCGTCACACCAGGCTCTAGCCAAACTCGCTCAAAAATTCTTCGGTCTTCATGAGCTCGAGCTGCACGGAAAACCGATCATGCAGAAGTTCCAGTGACGCGTCATGCGTATCGT
>NZ_JBFUAY010000529.1:0-1075 GCF_056406015.1 Rhizobium sp. P1_E1
CCCAAGGAATCAGAATGTCGATGTTGGCCTCGTCGAGCAGTTCTTTGCGGTAGTCCAGAAAGGCATCGTCGTCATCAAACCAGTCCAGCCGCTTCAAATTCTTGCCTGCGAAGTAGGCGTCCAGTACGGCGCTGGCGCCGTCGGTCAAGCGGCTACGATCCACATCACTCTGATCGGTAGCCAGTGGCAGGTTCAACCACAGGGCATAACGCGTTGCCTCCCAGATGATCCTAAACGGGTCATTCGGATAGTCATCCTTGTTCCACTTGTCGTACCTGGCTGGAAGTTGGTACGTAGCTTCCTCGCCGAAGTGCAATTGCTTGCTCACATCCACTGTGACCTCAACACAGAGAACGCAGCGCGCTCTTGCACGCATGGGCTCTCGCAACTGTGGGGCGATTTTGCCGAAGCTGTAAGGACTCTCCTGATAGTCGCGAGCCAGATGCACCCGCGCTTGGCCGAAGCTCTTGAGGTGAGGAAGGTGAATCAGTTCCACGGTGAAGGCGTGCCGGCTTCCGTCGTCGCTGCGTACACGCGGACCCTTCGTCGTTGATTTGGGATGCGGATAGCTGTCATTGCTGTCCGTCACCTTCGCGTGATTGAGAAGATTCTGAAAAGCCCGGAACGCCTCGGTTTCACTGTCGAACTTGAAGTAATAGACCGCAGTGATGGAGTCCAGCGTGCAATCGTCAGCGGTGATAGATGCCAACTCGTTGTCGGGCAAATCCGGATACTGCTTCCTTACCCAGGCCTTGAAGAGGCTCAGCACGATGGGCAACGCTTGCGGGACCGCGTAGTTCTCGGTGTAGGCGCGCCGACACAGAAGCAAGCCGGCAAGGTCCGCGTTGCAGATGTAGCTGACGTCAGTCACAGTGGATTTATCGCCGGGCTCGTTGGCGACAATCTCCATTGATGCGTGGGTACCCGGGCCGAACCATTCATGCGTCGTGCGGCGCATCTTGGTACCGGATTCCCGTGCCTCAACCTGATGATCGAGTTCTGCGACTGCGCGAGCGAACGAGCTGGGCGGTGAGACCTTGAGAACAACCTTATGCTGCATGATGCGCTCCTGCCT
>NZ_JBFUAY010000530.1:0-1073 GCF_056406015.1 Rhizobium sp. P1_E1
GCCTTCAACAGTTCGAGCGGATCCGCCCCCTCACAGTCCCGCGGAGCGATCAGCACCAGGGGTTCCTGGCGCAGCTTGTTGAAGGTCAGTGTCTTCTGCATCGGAAATCGAGGTTCGATGATGAAGGCCGCATCCAGCGCGCCGTTCAAAACCTCGGCATAAAGATCCATCGAAGCGCCCGGCTTGAGGAAGATCTCGATCAGCGGATAGTCCTGGGCGAGACGGTGGAGAATGTCGGGAACGAGGCCGGTCAGTGCCGTATTGATCGCCCCGATCCGCATCTCGCCCGAAATCGTCGCGGAACCGGCCATCGCCTTCAGGTCGCGTGTATCGCGCACCAGATCCCTGCAACGGTCGAGAATGGCAAAACCCGCCTCCGTCGGCCGCATGACGCGGCCGGAACGCACCAGCAGCCGCACCCCGAGCTCCGCCTCCAATGCGCGGATGCGCTGGGCGACGGCCGCAGGCGTGAGGTTCAGCCGCTGGGCGGCTTCCGCCAGCGAGTGCCGCTCGGCAACGACAATGAAGGTTTCGAGAAAACGTGTGTCCATCGATAGTTTTTCTATCTCTTGAACGAAGCAGAAGCCATATTTTATTTATAGTCCGTTGCTCCGAAAGATGGCCGATCATTGAGGAGACGGATGGAATGGATTTCGGCCTGAAGGACAAGACGGCCCTGGTGCTTGGTGCCGGCGGCGGATTGGGCAGCGCGATTGCCGTCAAGCTTGCGCGCGAAGGCGCCAGAATTGCCGCGGCGGATATCGATCTCGCCGCCGCTGAGAAGACCACGGCGGCGATCGAATCCGAAGGCGGCAAGGCACTGGCTCTGCAATGGGACCTTTCCGATCTCGGTTCGATCGATGCGCATGTCGCTGCAATCGAACAGCAGTTCGGACCGGTCGATATCCTCGTCAACAATACCGGCGGCCCACCGCCAACCACCGTCTCCGGCCAGGATCCGATGCTTTGGAACCAGTATTTCCAGAGCATGGTGCTCTCCGTCATCGCCATTACCGATCGGGTGCTGCCTGAGATGCGAGCGCGCAAATGGGGTCGCATCGTCACCTCGACCT
>NZ_JBFUAY010000531.1:0-1073 GCF_056406015.1 Rhizobium sp. P1_E1
ATTAAGGGCTGGACTAATCCCATAGGAGGCACCTGGCGTTGAGGGCGGAGATTTCCTTTGGAAAATCCCTGATCGGGATTTTGTTCGTAGGACTGGCAGCGGCAAGCTGCACGACGACATCGAAACCGGCGGCAACGGCGGCGAACACCAAGACGAAGCAGGGCCAAGCGGCGAAGGTCACCTTCAACTATACCGCCAAGGATCGCGAATGCCTGCAGCGCGCGATGTATTTCGAATCGCAGCATTCGGACGAGGACGGTTACATGGCGGTCGGGACCGTTGTCATGAACCGGCTCACCTCCGGCGCCTATCCCCCTTCCATCTGCGGCGTCGTAGCCCAGAAAAGGCAGTTCGCGCCCGGCGTGATGACGCGCGAAGTCAAGCCGCAGGCGGAAACTGAGCTTGCTACCGCAGCGGATGCGATCCTTATTAAGGGCGCACGCCATCCCGCGGTGAAGGACGCGATGTTCTTCCACACCGATGGGCTGAAATTCCCTTACGACAACATGCACTATGTGACGGTCGCCGGCGGCAACGCCTTCTACGAGAAGCGCGACGCCAACGGCACGCTTGAAACGCCGCCGCCGCTGCCCTCCTACGAGGTGGCGATGAACTATGTGCCCGGCGAAAGCATGCTGCCGCCGCAATTCGAGGCACTGATCCCCTCGGCGGTTCCCGTTCCTCTGCCGGCGCCGGACCCCATGGCGACGGCGAGCACGGGGCAGATGCGGATAACTGCGCCGGTGACCGCGCCGGAAACATTGCCGGTAACATCGGTCGAGCCCGAGCCGGGAATGCCCATTGCGATCCCTATTCCCCGCCCCGCCTATGACAGCGTGATGCTGCGTGAAAGCCTTCCGGCGAACGGCGGTTAAACCGCCCTTTCGGTTTAAGAGTTAGGCGGAAGCGCGCCTAGGCGCGCTCTTCCCAGACCTTTGCTAGTTCCACGATCGTTTTGACCGCCTTTTCCATGTCCTGGCGGCTCACCCATTCGAGCGGCGAGTGGAAGGCATGGCCGCCGGCGAAGATGTTCGGGCACGGCAGTCCCATGAAGGAAAGGCGCGAGCCATCCG
>NZ_JBFUAY010000532.1:0-1068 GCF_056406015.1 Rhizobium sp. P1_E1
GTTTGCGGCTGCGGTATCACGCGGGCTCGAGGTCAAGGCCTTTTATCTCGCCTCGATCTCGGGCATCGACGAGGCTCTCGTCGTCCGTAACGGCTCCGGTATCGAAAGCCTGAATGATCTGAAGGGCAAGAAGCTTGCTGCTGCGCCGGTGTCGACGGACCACTATCAGCTTCTGGCGCTGATCAAATCGCTCGGCCTGACCGAAAAAGACGTTCAGGTCTTCGCCATCCCTCAGCCTGAGATCGTCGCCAGCTATAACCGCGGCGATATCGATGGCGGCTTCGTCTGGGATCCGGCACTCACCGAACTGAAGAAGAACGGCAAGGTTCTGGTGACCTCCAAGGAGGTGGCAGATAAGGGTGCGCCGACATTCTCGGCCTGGGTCGCGACCTCGACGTTTGCCGCCGACAACCCGCAATTTTTGAAGGGTTTCGCTTCGGTCATCAACAAATACTACGCGTCCTTCGCGTCGGACAAATCCGCCTGGGGTCCCGACAGCGACAACGCCAAGTCACTCGCCAAGCTTCTCGGCGGCACAGCCGACCAGCAGGCATCGGCCCTGAAGAACCTCACGCTGCTGACACCTGAGGTCCAGGCATCGGATGCCTGGCTTGGCGGCGGCGAAAAGGCGGGTGCCGGCAAGATCCTCAAGGACACCGCATCGTTTCTGAAGGAACAGGGCAAGGTTTCTGACGTGCTGGCGAATTACGGCGCCTTCGTCACCGCAGATGCCCTCACCGGCGTCAGCAACTGATCCTCCCCAACGCCGGCGCGCCTTGCCGCGCCGGCGTCGAACCTGCGAGCGGCAACATGCTTAAAGTCGATCACGCCAGCGTTTTCTTCGCAGCCCGCGACGGGCGGACCGTTCACGCGCTCGATCGCGTTTCCTTCGATATTCCCGAACGGGGCTTCGTCGTTGCGCTCGGAGCGTCGGGATGCGGCAAATCAACCCTTCTCAATGCGATCGCCGGTTTCCTCCCGCTTTCGGATGGCCGGATCACGCTCGATGGCCGCGCGGTCGAAAGACCCGGCGCGGATCGTGGCGTCGTCTTTCAGAAGGACTCGCTG
>NZ_JBFUAY010000533.1:0-1048 GCF_056406015.1 Rhizobium sp. P1_E1
AGCTCGAAGAGCGTGTTTGAGGCCTCGATCGCCACTTCGGTGGTCAGCACCTTGGCGGCGGCAACCGCAAGCGTCGCCGCGACCACCTTTTCCTCCGTCGTCTCGACCTGCGCGGCATCGACCTTGTGGCCGGCGCGCTCGACAAGAGCCGTTGCGGCTTCCAGGCGGATGGCGATCTGGCCGACCTTGGCGATCGTCAGCGGATCGTCTGAGGCGCGGTCAAGGCCGCTATCCATCCAGGGGCGCGATTTCGTCCTGATGAAATCAAGCGTTTCGGCAAAGGCCGCCCGCGCGATACCGAGATCGACACCGGCATGGATGATCTGGCCGACGGAGCCAATCGTCGTCGGCCGTTCAAAACCTTTGTGGTGGAAGACCACGGAATCGGCGCTGACATAGACATTGTCGAGGATGGTCGTGCCACTGCCGGTGGTGCGCTGGCCGAAGCCATCCCAGTCGTCGACGATCTCGACGCCTTCGGTGCCCTTCGGCACGAAGGCCATGGTCAGCCGATCCTCCGGATCGAGCGCAAAGATGGTGATCCAGTCGGYGAAGAGGACGCCGGTCGAATAGAATTTGCGGCCATTGATCCGGTAACCCGGGCCGTCGCGGGTGATGCGCGTGTTGTAGTGGCCGACCGTCTTCGTGCCGCGCTCGGAAAGCGCATTGCCGAAACGATCGCCGGCCAGCACCCGGCCGAAGAAATAACGCTGCTGCTCCTCGCCACCGTCGGTTCTGAGCGCCTCGAGAATATAGAAATGGTTCTGCGGGATCTGGCCGATCGAACCGTCCGCCTCAGACAGGATTGCGGTGATCTCGGCAAGCACGGCGTTGGAGACGTCGAGCCCGCCATATTGCGCTGGCACGGTGATCGCCAGAAGGCCGGACTGGGCGAGAAGATCCAGTTCGCTAAACGGCAGGATCCGGTCGGCGTCGCGCTCGGCTGCGCGTGCGGCAAATTGCACCGCCAGTCTGCGGGCGGTGGCGATCGCCTCATCATCGCTGCCGATACGGTCGGCCACGGGCCGGATCTGATCTGCTTGCCTCA
>NZ_JBFUAY010000534.1:0-1047 GCF_056406015.1 Rhizobium sp. P1_E1
GTTCCAGCTTCTGCCCTGGACATCAGAAACATGATCTGCAGGAGACTGAAGACAAAGGTGACGATCATGCCGATGCCTGCGCCGAGGATAAAGAGCGGCAAGAGACGGCCATCGGGAGATTGGCGCATCCGCGGCAATATCAGCCAGACCGAAAAGAAAGGCAGGAGCCGGAATATCCAGTCCAGTTCTTCGGAGTAAGGCGGATTGATGAATATGCTGGCGATCATCACCAGCGGGTAGATCGACATGCCAATRGCAACCAGCCGGTCGGATCGCGACAGGTTCAAGGCCAGGCGGCCCGTGACCAGACCGTAGAGGCCCCACACCATCGACGCGAGGAGGATGAAGGAGTTAAAGTTCGGCGAAAGTCCTGGAAGGATTGCAAAGGCAAAGACCGCAATGCGGTTGTTTCGGTCGAGCGCGCCTCCCGCCCCATTTCCGGGATCGAGAACCGCCATCTTGAGTTGTTTAAAATAATTCACTATGCCGGCCCTGACCGTGTCGATACTGCCTCGCTAAGGATCGTGAAGACGGCTGTCAAGTCGCGATGAGGGCGCAATCCATGGCTTTATTCAACGTGGTATTCAGGCAACAGGCCGTTCTGGACAGACATGGTTCTATTCGACGATCGGCGGCAAACGGATACGGCGGGAAAGCCGGCTTCATCGGAAAACACGTTTGAGGTGCGGCTTGATTTGAGGGTTTGATCGTGATCATCCGACGAGCGTACTGCGGGAAGAGAAGGCGCCAACATCGGGATCAGCAGAGCCAATCGAAAGAACCGATGCAGCATTTCGTTGACGTGAAGTGTCTGCCGCTATCGCCAATATTTGCGTGTCGAACCTTCCGCCGATGATCGACCGAAGAGATAGCCGAGCCCGAATGCCACAATGCCGGTGGTGAGCAACAGTGCGCTTGCGGTGTGCGGGTGCTCTCTAACGCCGGAAACGACGGCATAAGCCTCGCGCTGCACCTCTTTGGCTGCCGACTTCGCGGCCTTGGTCAATCCCTCCGGCTGCTCGGTGGGCGTTCCGGTGAATCCGGCAT
>NZ_JBFUAY010000535.1:0-1046 GCF_056406015.1 Rhizobium sp. P1_E1
GGTCCCTCCCCGTGAGGCGAAGAGCAGCGCAAAGATTTGCGGCAACAAACGTCCAGTTTTTCCGATCGGGCCGCGTCGTTACCTGTCCCCATGCGCGGGCGAGACGGGTTTTCGCTTCCTCGAGAAGAAATTGTTCGGACGCCGCGATCGGCGCGCCGACGCGGACATCTTTATTATCCTCGAAGCATGAAAGTATCGCTTGCGCGACAACAGCGTCTTTTCGCCAATCTTGCTGTGCGATGGCGCGGGCCGCGCGTATGGATGCCTTCAGGTCTTTCTCGACGGTTGCGAAACGGCGCTGCAGAGAGCTCGCGACGTCAACATCAGCCGCCACTCCTGCGACCTTTAATTCCAGATCAGCTGTCGCCATGGTCGCTGGCGCGCTCTCGATCAATATGTTTGCGGCGGAGAGATTTGATGGATCGAGCTCTATGGCGCGCTGGGCGGCAATGAACGCTTGATCCGTTTGTCCTCGCAACAATGCCGCCCTTGCCTTGTATGATTGGCCTGCCGCTGTGTCGGGGTCGCTCGTTGCAGCTTGGGCAAACGCGTCTTCGGCGGCGTCGAAATCTCCAACCTGTGCTAACGCTGCACCGAGATTGCCGAACACTCTTAGCTTCAAGCGGCCTGGCGTATCTTCGGTAACTTCATCGAGAAGTGCCCGCAGATTGTCGACGATCAGAGGGCCGCCACCGTTCCGTATCTGGTCCCGGAAGACGTCGAGCTTGGCGTCGAGCGCTGTTGTCTCATCCTTTGTTGCTACTTCCGCTGAGGAAACGCGGAGGGCCTCGATAGCCGACGCGATCTCTGCCTGAAATTTCGAGGTCGGGTCGGAGAGCGGCCGCGCGGGATTGAGGACCGGAGTGTCTACGGCGACCTGATTATGAACGAGGAGCTCCCTAGCAACATCAGGGTAGTTCTGGCCGCGTGAAACTATGTCCGGCCACGACCAAACAACAACGCGGAATAGGCCCTCGCGAGCGTGGTCGGCACTGATTTCCTGTGCCCTTTGTTGCAGGGCAACGTCGCGCTCGCCTGCGTAAGCG
>NZ_JBFUAY010000536.1:0-1045 GCF_056406015.1 Rhizobium sp. P1_E1
CTTCGATCTCGATCCGGCCGCCATCGGGCTGATGGAGACCGGCCAGCAGCTTGATCAGCGTCGACTTGCCGGCTCCGTTCTGACCGACGAGACCGTGGATGGTGCCGCGCCTGACGATCAGCGACGCACCGGCAAGCGCCTGCGCGCCGCCAAAATGCTTGACGATGCCTTCAAAGCGGATGATGTCGTCGCGTGCCGTCACCGGCTGCTTCAATGAAATGGCCGTCATGTCGATCTCTCCCGGCGGGCAGATTCCGAGCGATCCGGCGACGACCGGATCGCTCGGGTTCAATGTCAGCCGATGCCGAGCTTCTTGGTGACTTCGCCGACATTGGTCTTGTTGGCGAGCAGTGCTGGAACATAGGTCTCGCGCGGCAGCGTCTGGCCGGCGAGCAGCTTGGCGACGTTGCGGATGGCGGTGCGGCCGATTTCTGCCGGCTGCTGGGCGACATCGGCGCCGGCCGGGGAATTCGGATCGGCGATGAGCTGGAGTACCTCAGGGCTGCCGTCAACGCCGYAGGTGCGGATCTCGGTGCGCCCGGCAGCCGCCAAAGCCTGGGTCGCGCCAAGCTGCGGAATGTCCCAGGCTGACCAGATCGCCTTGATCGAGCCCTTTTCCGGATATTTGTTGAGGATTGCCGTGATCTGAGTGAAGGCGTCCTGCACGGTGTTCGGGATGACGTCGCGCAGTTCCGGCTGAAGGATTTTCACCTTCGGGAAATATTTGACGACATTGACCAACTGGTCGTAGCGGATCGCGCAGGGGGTTACGCCGTAGAAGCCGTTGAAGACGACGATATTACCTTCGCCGCCGATATCAGAGACGAGCTGCAGCGCCAGGTCCTTGCCGATGCCCCAGTTGTCGGAGGTGGTGTTGTTGATCGAATTGGTCGAACCGACGTCGACGGTCAGAACCGGGATCCCCGCATCACGTGCCTTCTTCAGCCAGGGATCGATGACGCTGAGCGTGCCGAGGATTTGAACGATCGCATCCGGCTTCTGGGCAATCAGCGTCTGCAGCTGCGAGACCAGCTTGCCGTCATTG
>NZ_JBFUAY010000537.1:0-1040 GCF_056406015.1 Rhizobium sp. P1_E1
GGTCTCGACATAGCGGCCAACCAGGCCACGCGTCACCTCGGTCTCTTCCAGCATGATCCGCTGGCGCTCAAACGAAAACGTCAACTGCGACCCGACATAGCGCTGCTCACGCTTGCACAGGATCTCCTTCAGCCGGTCCGACGCAAGATTCATCGGCCGATGCAGATTATCGGACCGGGTAGGGGCGAGCGCAAACCGCGCATTGTAATGCTCTATGAAGTCAGGCAGGAACGCATTGCCTGCCTCCATGTCGCAGATATCGGCCAGCCGCAATTCCTTGACCAGCCGATCCTGCAGCGTCCGGTTCATCCGCTCGACGCGGCCCTTGGCCTGGCTTGAGTTTGCGCAGAGAATCTCGATGTTTAGCTCACAAAGCGCCCGCCCGAACTGGGTCATGCCCTGGCCACCCTTGGCCTCCTTCTTCGCCACCCGGAACACCGAATGCTTGTCGGAGTAGAAGGCCACAGGCGCGCCGTGATCGCGCAGGTAAAGCGCCAGCGCCTCGAAATAGCTGAAGGCGCTTTCCGAGCGCACGAACCGCAACTGCATCAGCTTGCCCGTTGCATCGTCGACGAACACCAGCAGCGAGCATGGATCACCGCGGTCCTCGAACCAGCGATGCTCGGACCCGTCGATCTGCACCAGCTCGCCATAGGCTTCACGCCGCAAGCGCGGCTGATGAAACGTCCGCCGCTGCTTGCGCGACAGCCACAGGCCCGCATCCACCATCCAGCTGCGCAACGTCTCGCGCGACACCCGCAACCCATCGCGCTCGGCAAGCTTCTCGGCCGCCAAGGTTGGTCCGAAGTCTGCATAGCGTTCGCCAACCAGCGTCACGGCGTAATCCCGAACACCGTCGCTGATCCGGTTGTTCGACGGTCGGCCGATCGCTTTGTGCCGGATCGACGCCGCACCACCCGTGTTGATCCGCTCCAGCAGACGACGCACCTGGCGCGTACTCAGATCAAGCACATGTGCCGCCGACACCATCGTCATCCGGCCGGCGATCACTTTCGATAGAATCTCGATCCGCTGCAGAT
>NZ_JBFUAY010000538.1:0-1038 GCF_056406015.1 Rhizobium sp. P1_E1
GCTGTATATTTCGTACAATATCACACAAATGAGAGTTTAGTGCTTTATATTTTAAGTATTCGCCCCCTTTAAGCTGTAGTATTTCATCAGTGATTTCGAAAACAATTCCGAGTCACTGAAATTATACAACGCGTGCCTTGCGGGATTTACATTGTTGATCGCGACAACGATTTCAGAATTTCTCGAGATTTTCATTTGCTGCAGGCTGAACTCGACCGCGCGGCGGCTCGTCTTTCCCCATCTAACGACCGCCAGTGTTCTTTCCGCTAGGGCAGTCAAATGCACGGTATCTGCCGAGGCGAGCACAGGCGCGCTGTCGAAGATGACAATCTGGCCAGCCGCGCCCGCCATCTCGATGATTTCCGCCAGGCCGTTCGAACGGATGCGCCGCTGGAGACTAAATCTTCCAGATGGAATGAAGTCGATACCGCATGGATGGCGGTAGATGATGTCGCGGAGATCGGCCTGACCATTCAGGAATTCGTTCAGTCCGTACTTTAACCCCGACCTGAAAAACGAATCGAGTTTTCCCCGCCGAAGGTCGCCATCGACCAGGAGCACCGGAATTGCGGCGGCGGCAAGTTCGATAGCCAGCGATCTCGCGACAAGCGACTTGCCTTCCCCGCTGTGGGCCGAGGTAACGACGATACTGCTCGGCGACTTGCCGCCATTGGACTGCTTGAGTGAAAGCACCACTGTACGGATTGCTTCGTCAAACATCGGGACCGGCATATGTTCGAACATCGTTTTCGAATTTTCCCACCGCGCCAGACGCGGGATAAGTCCAGCCGGTATCGTGCGCGCCATTGCAGTTACTTGGTCGAAACTCCGGACCGTCCGGTCCGACATTTCGATCACGAAAGCAGCCGTAACGGCACCCGAGATTGCAGCCAGGAGGGCACCCACCAGATAGAAAAGCCGTCCAYGTCCCTGCGGCGCGAGCGGCACTGTAGCCGGTGATAAAACTTCCAATTCCGCCCCCGGCAGCATGGCCTTCGCGGCGAGGTCACGGCGCTGGTTCTCAAGCTTGTCGAGTGC
>NZ_JBFUAY010000539.1:0-1013 GCF_056406015.1 Rhizobium sp. P1_E1
ATATTGCGCAAAGAGGCTTCGATCTGGGAAGGACCAAAAAAGTTGTACTCCATCCAGGGAATGCCGTACTTTTCCTCCATATGCCGAGCGATGTAATTCATGGACCGGTAGCAGTGAATAAGGTTGAGCGTGGCTTTCGGTGCACGCTCCACCTCCGCGAGTGTGGCATCTCCCGACCAATTGCCGACCACCCGCAACCCCATATCCTCCAGCAGAATGCGTGAAGCCCATGCATCGCCGCCGATATTGTAGTCACCTATGACATTAACGTCGAAAAAGCTGGGTTCGAAGTCGGTCTCTTTTTTATCGAAAACCCAGTCGCGTATCGCGTCATTGGCGATATGATGGCCAAGCGATTGCGACACGCCACGAAACCCTTCGCATCGCACCGGCACGATCGTTTTGTCGTGCTCCTTGGCCTTCTTGCGCGCCACAGCTTCAATATCGTCGCCGATCAATCCGATTGGACACTCGGACTGCAAGCTGACACCATTGTTCAGTGGAAACAGTTGCTCAACTTCATCGATGAGCTTCTCGAGCTTTTTGTCGCCACCAAAAACAATATCCTTTTCTTGAAAGTCAGACGTGAATTGCATGGTGACAAAGGCTTCGACACCCGTCAGACCGACGTAATAGTTGCGGCGTTGCGACCAGGAATAGTGGCCACAACCGACGGGCCCATGCGATATATGGACCATATCCTTGATCGGGCCCCACACGACACCCTTCGAGCCGGCATAAGCGCAGCCGCGAACGGTCATCACGCCCGGAATGGACTTGATGTTGGATTTCACCCCGGTCTCGCAAAGCGCATCGGAGCCCAGCTCGGCTGCCTCTCGGCCCTTCGCGACGCCAAGGTGCTTTTTGCGGCGCTTAGCCGTCTTATCCGGATACTGCGAGAGTACCTCATCTATAAGCCTTGCGTTGAAATCACCGTCGTTCTCGTAGTCGAGGCTCATAGGGCCATTCCTCTCTCGAAGGTTCGCGTGGAGCCTCGACGAGGAGGCATGGTT